>NZ_JBFUKN010000099.1:0-23723 GCF_056400845.1 Mycobacterium sp. P4_H6
TGCGGGGGCAGGCCATTAGAGGGGAGGGACGCCTGTGAGCGTCACCAGTAGGGCACGATCGATCACCCGCACGGGGATCAAGGTGCAACGCCGCATCGTGATCGCGCAGGCCCTGTGGTGGCCCACGGTGATCCTGACCGGAGCGGCAGCGGGCGTCGTGGCGCTCGTCGTCGTGAAGCGCCGCCGAGCGAACGCGCAGCCGCGACCGGAGCCGGTGCTGGCTGCGCCCCCGGTTCCCGCCTGACCACCGGTGTCAGGTCACACAGGGCGTTGTTGGACGACCAGAAGTTCGCCTCGCAGCTCGCCATCGGCCAACAGTCGACCGATTCTGCTGCTCTGCCGTTCGGCGAGCTGCCATGTGGGGCTCTCGCCGTAGCGCTCTTCGAGGGTGCGCTCCACCGTCGCGACGCGTTCGTTCCAGATATCCGGTATGGCCGGCAATTCAGAAGTGCCGATCCGGTGGGTGACCGTGAGCGACGCTGCGGCCAGCTGGTGCGCGAGTTCTTCGGTAGTGGGGAAGTGGTTGTCTTCCACGTAGTCGTCGGGGATTTTCTGGTCGGCGACGAAGACGAGTAGGCCGATGGGCCCTCCCACACGGACCGCTCGGTGCAGCTCACGCAGCAGTGCGCTTTGTTCTGCCGTCGTGCACAGCACGCCGAGTGCCCAGCCGGCATCGAACGTCGCATCGGGCACCGGCAGCGCGGTGCCGAGGCCCTGCACAATGTCGTGGTCGAAGAGCATTTGCGCGGCGCGGCACGCACCTGTTTCCGGTTCGACCAGAACGGGCCGGACGGCACGGGTGCGGGCCGCATACGCGGCCGGGCCGCCCACTCCGGCACCGCAATCCAACAGCAGGTTTCCCGGTGCCAGCCCCATCCGGTCCATCAGCCAGTCCAGCGCCGCGGGACTGCCGCTTCCTCGGCAAGCGGCCGGAATGTAGAAGTCGGTGCCGAGGCTCATCGCCACGCGGGCAGTCCAATCCGCCACGGTGTCGAATTCGGCATTCAGCGCGTCACTCATCGCGATCAACCCGGATCCGACGGCCGACTTCGGCCTTGATCTCGGCACCTGCGCGCGGTCCGGACGCCGATGCCAGACCGGACACGTTGACGCCCTCGACGCCCTCGATGGCCAGCAGCGCACGAGCTTCGGTGACGGCTGCGGCAATCCCCGCTTCCACCGGATCGTCTGCAGTCAAGACCGTTTCGGTCACCTGGGGGTCGAGTTCGAGCCCGGGCAGACCTTGGAGCACCGCCGCGGACACGTGGTCGGTGAACACTGCGACCGCGGCCACCACCGGGATCCGCAGGCCCGCGGACCTGGCGGCGGCCATGAACGCAGCGATGATCGTGGGCGACGGCACATGGTTGAGCACGGCCAGCTGCGCTCCGGCGTGTTGTTTGTGCACCAGACGGGTGGGCCGACCGTGCACCGGGGGTGCGGTGGGCGTTTCCGGGACGCCGGGCGTCATTCCCAGCGACGCGGCCAGCGCGACCAGACGCGGGCCGTCCAGATCGAATGTCTGTGTCACCTCGGGCCGCACGTCATAGCCGCGTCCGTCGCCAGTCACGCAGAACACGGTGCGTATGCCCACACTGCTCAATCCCCGCAGCTCTTGTTCGAGCACGACACGGTTGCGGTCCCGGCAGGACAACGTGATCCAGGGGTCGATTCCGCATTCGAGCAGCAGGGAGCCCATCAGTGTCGGCGGAAAGTCCGGCTTGTTCTGGTGTTCGCCGACGAGCACTGCGTCACAGGACGAGGCGAGGATCGCCGCGGTCGCCTGAACTTCGCGCCTGTCGAAGGGGGTACAGCTGAAGTCCGTCAGCACGCGGGGCGCGTTCACCGGTCGCGGCTCAGCGGGGACACCGGTCCAGGGCACCACGTCGGAGAAGGCGCACCGACCTGGGCGCATTTCGCATCCACCGTCGGGCAGCACCCCTCCGCAGGGCCCGTAGTCCATCCGCTTCGGACAATCGACGTCCATGGGAGCGGTCACCGTCGCGCACTCATCATGGGTAGTGCAGTACCCATCGGACTGCACATGGAAGCAAGCCGTGTGCGGCGCCGCAACCTGACCGCGTGGGGCGATCTGTACTGCTTTGCTGAATTCTCGTATGGTTGTGTTGAAGTGCTGTTGAGCAGTAGCTGGGGGCGTGCTCAGGGCGGGGGCGGAGGGCCATGTCGCGTTCACCGGTCCTCGGCGTGGCCGTAGCCGCGGCCGCCTTCTTTTTGACGTTTGCGCTCTGGCTGCAGCGCGGGTGGGGCGGGCCCTCGGTGGTGAGTGCAGTCGGCGACATCGGATCGGTCCTGGCGGGCTGCTTTGCCGTGTTCTGCGCGCTGGCGACGATGCGCCGCAGCGCCGGGCGCCGGCGCCGGGCCTGGTGCATGCTCGCCGCAGCGATCGGGTGCTGGGTGCTCGGGGACAGCGTGTGGGCGCTGCACTCCCTGGTTCTTCGCGCATCGCCCTTTCCGTCGCCGGCAGACATCGGCTATGTGCTGTTCTACCTGTGTGCGTGTGCGGCGTTGCTCTTGCTGTTCTCGGCGTCGGGCCGCTTGCTGATACGGGTCCTCTTCGACGGCCTGATGGTTGCGGGCTCGGTGTTCATCATCTTCTGGTCCGCCGGCCTCGGCGAGGTGTTCGACAGCAGTGACGGTCGATGGTTTGCCTTCACCATGTCGGTGGCCTATTTCATGGCGGACCTGCTGCTGATCACCGTGGCGGCCCTGATCCTGTTGACGGCCCCGACCGGGCAGCGCGCCGTGCTGGTGACCTTCACCCTGGGAATCGGCCTGCTCGCTGTCGCCGACGGGCTGTTCGCGGTGCTCGATGCGCGCGGGCAATACCGCAGCGGTGGCTACGTCGACATGGCCTGGGTCGCCGGATTGCTGCTGCTCGGTGTCGCCGCCACCGTGGGTGCGCGCGTGGACCACCACGCGACCGACACCGCGCTCATTCCGTCGCGGGTGGCGTTCTGGCTGCCGTATGTACCGGTGACCGGCGCGGTCGTCGTCGTGGTCGACAGTCGCGGCTCGGCCCCGCTGCTCCTCGCCTCCCTCCTCGTGGTCTTCGCCGTCGTGGGACGGCAGTTCGTCGTGGCCGACGAGAACAGCCGACTGTTGGCATCGTTATCCGAGCAGGCGTCGCGGGATTCGTTGACCGGCCTGGCGAACCGGGAGATGTTCCGCGACCGGCTCACCCGCGCCCTGACCGCGCCACACCGTGATCGGCGCGGCGTCGCACTGCTGTCGGTCGACCTCGATGACTTCAAATCGGTCAATGACTCGCTGGGGCACATCGCCGGTGACGCACTGCTCATCGCCGTCGCCGAGAGGCTGCGCCGATGCGTGCCTGCCGACCAGGTGGTCGCACGTCTGGGCGGCGACGAGTTCGCGGTCCTGCTGATCGACAGCTCCGAATCGCCGCATCAGATTGCCCACCAGGTGTTCAGTAGCTTCGACAACCCGTTTCCGGTCGACGGGCACCACGTGCTGGCCCGCGCGAGCGTCGGTGTGACGACCACGGACGGCGGCGAATCATTCGAGGTCGACGCCCTCCTCAAACAGGCTGATATGGCGATGTATTCGGCCAAGCGCAACGGTGGCGGTGTGCGGCACTTCGCCGTGGAGATGCAACGCGTCGAACATGACTCGTTGTGGGAGAACAGGTTCATCCCCCGCGATGGTCGCACGGCGACCCTGCAGTTCGCCGACCAGCTGAGGCACGCCCTGGAACACGGTGAGCTGGGGGTGGTGTATCAACCGCAGTTCGCCGTCACCACCGGCGACATCATCGCCGTCGAAGCGCTGGTGCGCTGGCATCACCCGCAGCGCGGAATGCTGCGTCCCGACGAGTTTCTTCCCGTGGTGCGCCACAACGACCTGATGGGGGCGCTCACCGACCAGGTGCTGCAGACCGCGGTGCGCGACAGTGCCCGTTGGCGCACAGCCGGTTTCGACGTACCGTTCGCGATCAACCTGTTCCCGCCGTCGCTGGGTGATCCCCGGCTGCCCGAACATCTGGCTGAGATGCTCGACGGGGGAGGCCTCCGTGGGGACTGTTTGACCGTCGAGATCACCGAAGATGTCCTGCTGGCCCACGAACCCGCCGCACAGGAGGTGCTGTACCGGTTGCGCAACATGGGCATCCGGATCTCGATCGATGACTTCGGCAGTGGCTACGCGGGTCTGAACTACCTGCGCCAACTGGAGGTCGACGAGGTCAAGCTGGACCAGAACCTGATCACGCCGATGACCACCGATCCGCGTGCCGAGGCGATTGTCGGGGCGATGATCGGCCTATCGCACACGCTCGGGCTCCGCTGTGTTGCCGAGGGGGTACAGGATTCCACGACAGTCCATCGGCTTGCCCAACTGCACTGCGACGCAATGCAGGGCTTCTACTGCGGGCCGCCCATGTCGGCGTCGCACATGCAGGACACCTTGAGCACCCACAGCGCCTCGACAGCCCGCTCCGCTGCCGCGGTGGCCGATCTGCGGCGTCCGAGCTGAAACTAGAGCCTGTCGAGCAGTTCGGTCTTCTTCGCCGTGAACTCGCCAGCGGAGAGGATGCCCCGCTCGTGCAACTCGGCCAGCGCCTCGATCGCCCCGATGATCGCCGCGGTGTCACCGGCCGCCGGCGGCTGTGTTGCCTGCGCGGCCGCGGGCGGTTCGGCCGTGGGTTGGGCACCGAGTTCGGTCAGGCTCGACACGTCGAAGGCGCCGAGTTGGCTGGTGAAGGTCACGCTGCCGCTCCGGCCGCCCTGTTGCTGCTGCACTCCGCCGATCTGGTGGTCGCCGGTATCGAAGACCCGGGTGGCACCGTCGACGTGGATGGCCAGCCGCCGGGTGGCGGGAAAAATCGCGTAGCGCGCATCGTTCTGGCCGCCGGTCGCGCTCGGCACGCCGAGGTCGGCCGGCCACCAGCCACCGGAGCCGGTCGGGGCAGTGCGGGGCGCGGGGAAGACCGCCGTCGTGGCGAGCAGTTGGGCCAACTCGGCGCACAGCGCGTCGACTCGTGCCTTGAGCGCATTGTCGAACATGTTGCCGACCATGGTCATGCCGCCGCGCATCCACTGCCCGGACCCACCCAATTCGGGGATGTCGAATTGCGCCATCGTGCCGCCGCCGGCATGCAGCGCGTACAGCATGGCCCGCACCGCCTCGCGTGAAAGACCGTGCCGTGTCGCGATGTCGGCGAGCGCCCTGTCGGCTTCGGGACTGATCGGAGAGCTCATCGCTTCATTCTTCCACCGTGACCGCCCGGCGAGCCGTCCAGAAAACGCTCGCATCCCATTTCAGTCAGCGGGTGGGCGCAAATGTCCCTAGGCTTGAACCGGTGTCATCGCGGACGCTCTGTGGCGCCGCCGTTTTCGATGCGTTCCATCGACGGCAGCGGGTACCGGCAAACGACTCTAGGAAACAACCATGAGCGAGCGATCGTCAGTCGGCTTCGAGGACGCGGGGTGGGATTTCGCGCCGTGGGAGCAGGAACCGCAGTTCTCCGCCGGCGAACTCAGCATCCTGCTGGACCCGCTGTTGTCGCCGGCCGAAGCCGCCGAGCGTGTCGGCTGCGCCAAACGTGATGTGATGAGGCTTCGGCGTACCGCCTGAGCCGGACACCCTGCACCGTCGGTCGAGTTCGCGACGACCACAGTGAAGAATCGGCGTCATGAACAAGGTCGTCGTCATCACCGGCGCGGGCAGCGGTATCGGTCGGGCCACGGCCCGGGTTCTGCTCGACGCCGGCCACCACGTGGTGCTGGCGGGGCGCCGGGCAGAGCAGCTCGCTGAATCCGCCCAGGGTCACCCGAACGCACTGGCAGTGCCCACTGACGTCGCCGATGCGGCGGCGGTGCGGGCGCTGTTCGAGCAGACGGTGTCGTCCTTCGGACGGGTGGACGTGCTGTTCAACAACGCGGGCGCCTTCGGCCCGGCCGCCTCGATCGCCGACATCGACGACGAGCAGTGGCACGCCACGTGGCGCACCAACGTCGACGGCGCCGTCTTCTGCGCGCGGGAAGCGACCCGCATCATGACCGCGCAACTGCCGCGCGGCGGCAGAATCATCAACAACGGCTCGCTGGCCGCACACCGCCCGCGCCCGAACACCCTGGCCTACGCGGTCACCAAGCACGCCATCAGCGGACTGACCGCATCGATGCTGCTGGACCTGCGCGACCTCGACATCGACGTCACCCAGATCGACATCGGCAATGCCGCCACCGATATGACCAGCGGATTCACCGCCGAACCGACGATCGACGTCACCCATGTGGCGACCACCATCGCGCACATCGTGGACCTGCCGGTGGACGTCTCGGTGCCCACGATCACCGTGATGGCGCGGGGCATGCGCTACGTCGGTCGCGGCTGACATGTCATTCGTCGTCAACTGCTCGATGCTGTTGACCGATCTGCCCGTGCTGCAGCGGCCGCGGGCGGCCCGAGACGCCGGGTTCGACGCGGTCGAGTTCTGGTGGCCCTTCGACGACGCGGTGCCCGGCGACGCCGAGGTCGACATGTTCGTGGCGGCGGTGGCCGACGCCGGAGTCCGGCTCACCGCACTCAACTTCGCCGGCGGCGACATGGCCGCGGGGGAGCGCGGGCTGTTGTCCGATCCCGGCCGGCGACAGGAGTTTCGCGACAACGTGGATGTCGCCTTCGGCATCGCGGACCGGCTGGGCACCCGCGCGTTCAACGCGCTCTACGGAAACCGCCTCGCCGGCATCGATGCCGCGGAGCAGGACGAGACGGCCACCGCGAACCTCGAACACGTCGGCGGGACGGCGGAGCGCCGCGGAGCGATCATTCTCATCGAACCGCTCAGCGGTGTCGACGGCTATCCACTGCGCACGGCCGCGGACGTCCTCGCGGTGATCGACCGCGTCGAGGTCACCTCGCTGCGGCTGCTGGCTGATCTGTATCACCTGAGCGTCAACGGCGACGATATCGACGCTGTCATCGATGCCCAGGTGGACCGCATCGGGCACGTGCAGATCGCCGACGCACCCGGGCGTGGTGCCCCGGGTACCGGATCCCTTGACATCGACCGGTACCTGCGGCGGCTGGCCGGTGGCGGTTACCGAGGCGATGTCAGCCTGGAGTACCGCGCCGACGGGCCGGATCCTTTCGGATGGCTCCCGCGGTCTCGGCGCGGCGGCCCGTGGCACAACCCTCCGGAATAGCTCAGAGCCGGTGCCCTGTGGGGCCACCGGCTCTGGTCAGCGGAAACGGGATCAAAATCAGCGAACGGAGTCCTCGAACTCGTAGCGCTGCGCTACCGCGATCAGTTCTTCACGAACCGTGGAATCGGGCATTGCGTTGATCCGCGCGTAGAGGCGACGCCGATTGTTGGCGCGCTTCATGTTGTCGCGAAACTGCGCGAGGGACATTGTTCTCACTCCTTGTAAGTGCCCTGGGTCACAGGGACTTCGGTTGTATCTGGTGGGGCCAGATCGGGGATCACCCGTTCTGTGCAACGCCTCCATGGTCCGTGTTAATTCTGCGTAAAGCAATTTATTATCTGTGAGTTCCACGACAGCGCAGCCGCATTCGCGGCGGCAGGGGTGTCCGGCGTCACAACGTAGGTGCAATCGTGCTCCAGCGGCGTGTGTCCATCGGACACCTCGTGTCCTATCGACAGTGTCCGGCTACCCGGCGTGCAGGGTCAGCAGGGTGATCTCGCTGGGTGCGAACACCCGGAACGGCGGACCCCAGAAACCGGTGCCGCGGCTGGTGTAGAGCTGGGTGCGCGGCCCGTGGGCACTCAGCCCCTGCACCACCGGTTGGTCCAGCCGGACCAGGAAGTTGAACGGCCAGATCTGGCCGCCGTGGGTGTGCCCGGAGATCTGCAGGTCCACCCCGGCGGCCACCGCCTGCGGAATCTGCTTGGGCTGGTGCGCCAGCAGCAGTACCGGCAGCGCGGGATCGGCGCCCGACAGTGCGGTCGCCAGATCCTCGCCGTGGCCGTGTAATCCGGAGCCCTCGGCGGTGGCGTCGTCGACCCCGGCGACCACCAACCGGTCACCGCCGCGCTCGATCACGATGTGCCGGTTGTGCAGGGCCGACCAGCCGATGCTCTCCATGTAGTCGAGCCAGCCCTGAGCCTCGCTGAAGTACTCGTGATTGCCGGTCACATACACCCGCGCCGATGCGGCCCGCACCGTCTCCAGCGGGCCGGCCTGGTTGCGGCGCACCTCGACGGTGCCGTCGGCGATATCGCCGACATGGCAGACGATGTCGGCATCGAGACCGTTGACTCGCTCCACCACATCCGCCGACCATCGGGCCCGATCGAGTGGCCCGTAGTGGGTGTCGGTGATCATGGCGACCCGCAGCCCGTCCAGGCCCCGGCCCAGCCGGGGGATGCGCACCTCGACCGGGCGGATCCGTGGCACCCGCATCGCCTCAAAATGGCCCCACGCCAGCAGCGCCGCCGACACCACGATGGTCGCCAACGCGACCACCCGGGACCGCAACGGGTCTTCGACGCCGATGGCCAGCAGCACCAGTCGCAGCACATTGCCGAACACCGACCACACGAACAGCACCCACATCGTGCCGAGCAGCGCATCGCCCAGCGCCGAGGGCAGATCGCGGTGCTTGCCGTGGCCGGTGAACAGCAGCGTGGGCAGCGCCACCAGGGCAACGACGAACAGCGCGGTTCCCGCGATCACCACGGGCAGCGGCCACCCGCCGGCGGCGACCACCGTCCACCACGGCACCCCGAACAGCAAGGCGAGCACCGCCGACACCACTGCGGTGCGGCGCCACCGAGCTCCGGCTCGCCGTGGTGGGTGTGCTGCTTCTTCTACTACTTCGGCCGGGTTGTCGGTCATTGCACCTCGATCGTGTACAGGGATCACTGCCAACGACGGTACCGGCGGTCCGCGTTGGGCTCCTGTTGTCACCGCGCCACCGGGGTGGGTTCCGGCCCGCCTCGCCAGCCGGGAAGAGTGGGAAGGTCTGTGGCGCAGCAGGACCCGGTCCGGATAACCCCTAAACTGATACTGGCACTCTCGGGCCCCGAGTGCTAAATTTCTGATTGCACAGTGATGAGCGGCCCGCCAGCAGGCGGGTTCCATGGACGACGAGGAGGTGGATTGCTGTGCTTCGTTTCGATCCGTTTGGTGATGCGTTGACTCGGGACGTGCTCGCGGGCCAGGTCGGCTCCGGCCGCGTGCCGCGATTCATGCCGATGGACCTGTACAAGGTCGACGATCATTACGTGCTGACGGCGGACCTGCCCGGTGTCGACCCCGGTTCGGTGGACGTCAGCGTCGACAACGGGACGATGACCTTGACGGCGCACCGCAGCGCGCGATCTGAAGACGCCGTCCAGTGGCTCTCGAATGAACGGTTCTCGGGCACCTATCGCCGCCAGTTGTCTCTCGGTGACGGCGTCGACTGCTCCCGCATCTCCGCCACGTACGAGAATGGTGTGCTCACGGTGAGCATCCCGCTCGCCGAACGCGCCAAACCGCGGCGCATCGACGTCGAGCACGCGGGCGCCGCCCGCACCATCGAGTCGTCCACGATCGACTCGAGCTAACCGCATCGACAGGCGCACGGCTGCGGCCCTCGGCTGCAGCCGTGCACCGCGCACCGCTGTCAGCCCACGGCACACGGCACACGAGTAATACACGACGATGTCGACATGTGAGGATCCAGAAGTCTCGCCGGTGGAATTGGCGCTTGCCGGCGGGATACCCCAGCGCGTCGGGTGGTACCGGTACTACTTCGACGATGAGCGTTGGGAGTGGTCACCCGATGTCGAATCCATTTACGGGTACGAGCCTGGAACCGTTTGTCTCACCACCGAATTGGTGCTCAGGCATCAACACCCCGAAGACCGTGAGATGGTCGCCGCCACCTTGCAGGAACTGCGTGGCACCCGTCGTGCTTTCAGCACACGGCACCGAATCATCACCGCGCAGAACGACATCCGCGAAGTACTGGTCATCGGCCGGCGTCTGCACGACGGTGAAGGAGAGGTGCAGGGCGCCCAGGGTTTCTACATCGATGTCACCCCGGATGTCGAGGCCACCGATGCCGCGATCACCGAGGCGGTATCCGCGATCGCCGACAACCGCGCCGTCATCGAACAGGTGAAGGGCATTCTGCGACTGGTCTACCGCATCGATGCCGACGCGGCATTCGAGTTGCTCAGGTGGCGGTCTCAGGACACCAACGTCAAGCTACGCGCGCTGGCCGAACAATTGATGACCGACTTCGAACAACTGGTTCACGACGGCACGCTGCCGCCGCGATCGACGTTCGACCATCTACTGCTCACCGCGCACGAAAGGGTGCGCGGCGCGCAGGACGGCRGCGCGCGTTCAACGCTCGATTCGTGACCGCGCGACATCGGCCGCACCATTGCCGGTGATGAGCCACAGGGTCACCAGCCCGTCGACCAGCTGCTCGATCGACACCCGGGCCCGTCCCTCGGTGAAAGCCAGAATGGCGTCGGCGGTCCCGCCCACGACGAACGCCGGCGCGATCTCGGCAAGCGGGTCCTTCTCGAGTTCGACACCGTGCACGACGCGCGCATGCCCGATGAGTACCTCGGTCAGGCCGCGCATCACCGCTTCGCGGTGCTGGTGCAGCGCAGGCGATATGGCCACCCCGCCGAGCAGCACCCGGGCCCGTCGCGGATCCTGCACCAGGGTTCGCACCAGTGCGTCCACTGCGGCCGTGGCCTGGCGTTCGAGCGATTCGCCCAGCACCGAGCTCACCGCGGTCATGGTGGCGATACTGACCTGGGCGGCGATGTCATCGACCGCCGCGGCGGCGACCGCGTCGAGGTCGGTGAAGCTCTCGTAGAAGTACCGCTTGTTCAGGCCTGCCGCGGCGCAGAGTTTGTCGACGGTCATGGTCCGCCAGGCATTGTCGGCGGCGGCATCCAGGGCGGCTTCGATCAACCGTTCCCGCCGCTCCCTGCGGCGGGTCTGGGCAGACTGGCCGCCGTAGCTGCGTTGCGGAGCCTCGGACACCTCGTCATCGTCCCATTGCACGTGGGGCACCCCCTTGACAGGTGTCGCCAGATTCTGGCACGGTTCGGTACCAGTATAAGTGGCACCAACTCGTACCAGAATTTGAGGGAGATCATGAACATGGCAACAGCGGCCCGCGTCACCGACGGTCCCGAGCGCACGGTCCGTGGTTCGGTGCTGACCGATCTGCGCGAACTGGCGGTCACCGCGCCCGGGCTGGCCCGGCGGCACGGGTGGGATTACGTGCGCGAACTCGGGGACCGCGGACGGCGCAACCAACTGCACTTCCTGTTCTCCCAGGGCGCGGCGCCGCACCGGCTCGACGGGGCGCTGGAAGGCCTGATCGTGGGCAACCTGTTCGGAATCCCCGAGGCCTATCTGGCCAACCCGCTGTTGAAGATCGAGCCGACCTGGCGCGGCAAGTCCTTCGACGCCGACACCGGTACGGGCTACAACCGGCTGGCGCTGGTCTCCCGGGCGGTGATGCCGGTCATCGCTCCGGGTTACCGCGGCCTGCGCCGCGTTGGCTCCGAGATGGTGGGCTTCGACTTCAAGCACAGCACCGAAACCGCCGCTGTGGCACCGTTCGTCACGGTGTGCGCACTCGATTACGGGGTCGAGGAGTACCGGAATCCCAGCGTGCGCACCTTCCCGATCAAGCGCACCCGCGACGAGATCGTCGAACTGCTGCCCGGGTTTTATCTGGGGCGCGCGCTGCTGACGATGCCCAGCGGGGAAGTCCGGCTGATCGCCTACTTCGCGCTGCGCGAGTTCAGCGACGAGAGCGCGGCGCACGCATGATCGAGCTCGACGGCGCGGTGGTCTGTGTCACCGGCGGCGCCCGGGGCATCGGCCGCGCCACCGCGGAAGCGCTCGCCCGGCGCGGAGCGCAGGTGCTCATCGGTGACCTCGACGCCGACGAGGCCGAACGTACCGCTGCTCAGATCGGCGTGCACGCCACGCATCTCGACGTCACCGATCCGGCCAGCGTCGCCGCATTCCGGGACGACGCAGAGCAGCTCGGTCCTCCCGCCATGCTGGTCAACAATGCCGGTATCCAGTACATGGGACCCTTCGCCGAGCAGCGACTGGACCTCTACCACCGGGAGGTGTCGGTCAATCTGCTCGGCGTCATCAACGGCATGCACACGTTCCTGCCTGCCATGCTGGCGCGCGATCACGGCCACATCGTCAACATCGCCTCGATGGCCGCGAAGGTCACCACGCCGGGCATGTCGGTCTACTGCGCCACCAAGTATGCCGTCGCCGCACTCTCCCGGGCGGTGCGGGCCGAGATCGCCTCATCCGCGGTGACTCTCACCACGGTGATGCCGACCGCGGTGCACACCGAACTGACCGCCGGTGTGTCGTTGGACCTGCTACCGACGCGTCAGCCCGAGCAGATCGCCGAGGTGATCGCCGACAGCGCCGGGCACCCGTGGCGTGAGGTCACCGTGCCACGCTGGCTGGCGCCGGCCGGGGCGGTCGAGGAACTGATGCCGGAGCCACTCATGCAGCGTCTCAAACACCTTGCCACCCTGCGGCGTCCGCCCGGAGACTTCGACACCGACGGCAGGCGCGAATACCTCGACCGGATCGGCCAGTGACCCCGGCGATCGCACCCGAGGCGGCCGCCGCGGCGAAGGTTCGCCTGCAGTACGCGGCGGCAGGGGTGACGTCCCGCTTCCCGAGCCGGGAACGGGCGCTGGCGCGGCCGCCGGACGGTTCCGGACTCCGTCCGGTGATGGGCAACTACGGATTTCCGGTCATCGGACACATCATGAGCTCACTGGTCGACCCACTGGAGTTCGCCCGCGCGCGCTACGACCGCTACGGACCGGTGTCCTGGGCCGGTGGCGTCGGCTTCCGCATCGTCACGCTGATGGGCCCGGAGGCTCTGGAAACAGTGTGGATCAACAAGGACAAGGCGTACTCGAGCACCAGGGGCTGGGCGCCGGTCATCGGGCCGTTCTTCCATCGCGGCATCATGTTGCTGGACTTCGACGAGCACCGGGATCACCGCCGCATCATGCAGCAGTCCTTCACCCGCACCGCGCTCGAGGGGTACCTGGCGCTGATGCGACCCGGGATCGCGCGGACCGTCACGAATTGGGACTCGGCGCAACGGTTCCCGTTCTACACCGCGGTCAAGGACCTGCTGCTCGAACAGGCCGCCGAGGTCTTTGTCGGTGCGGCCCTCGGCGCCGAGTCGGCCCGGCTCTCAGCCGACTTCCACGACACCGTATGTGGCGGTCAGGCGATCATCCGGGCCGACGTACCGGGCGGGACATGGGCTCGCGGCCTGCGCGCCCGCGAACGGCTGGAGCGCTATTTCGGTGCGCAACTGCCCCGTCGCAGGTCCGGTGAGGGCACAGATCTGTTCTCGATGCTGTGCCGCAGCCGTAGCGAGGACGGCGAGAGTTTCTCCGACGCCGACATCGTCAATCACATGATCTTCCTGCTGATGGCCGCGCACGACACCAGCGCGATCGCGATCTCGATGCTGGTCTACGAACTCGGCCGAAATATGTTGTGGCAGGACGCTCTTCGTGATGAGTCGCTGTCGTATGAGGGTGAACCGACCCTGGACGGGCTGCAGCAGTCTCCATTGCTGGATGCCGCCGTCAAGGAGATCCTGCGGATGTATGCACCTGCGGGAACCTTGTTCCGCCAGACCATCAAGGACACGGTGGTCGCCGGACATCACATCCCGCGAAAGAGCCAAGTGGCCATCAACGTCTATGCATCGATGCGGCTGGCGGATTGGTGGCCGGATCCGGACAGGTTTGACCCGAGCCGGTTCACCGACGGCGCCGACGCGGCTCCGGTGCACCGATACGCCTTCGCGCCGTTCGGGGGTGGGGTGCACAAGTGCATCGGGCAGCAGTTCGCCGACATGAGCGTCAAGGCGATCATGGTGCAGCTGTTGCGGCAGTTCGACTGGCGGGTGCGGTCGGGGTACCGGCCCCGTCTCACCTGGGGAACGGGCCCGACGCCGGCCGACGGGTTGCCGATCATCTTGCGCCGGCGCGGACCTGCGAACCGCTGAACGACAATCAGCGGGCCCCGCCCATTGCTGGACGGGACCCGCTGATGCGAGAGATCTACTGGTCGGCTGCCTCGGCCGTCGTCTGACGGGCTTCGGCTGCGCTCGCCGCGGCGCGGGCGGCGTCGGCCTGGGCTTCCTTCTTCGCCACGTCACGCTGTGCGTCGGCCTTGTCCTGCTGGGCCCTACCCTCTTCGCGAAGGGAGTCGTTGTCGGTGACGATGCCGATGACTTCCTTTGCCTTGCCCTTGACGTCTTCGACCACACCACTCACGGCGTTCTCAGGACCGCTGTCAGCCATGTTGATTCCTTTCAGAGGGGAAGCACTGCTCGGCAAGGAATACCCCGCCCGGCAGCACAATCAACATCATGTGACCGGCGTCACCGGACATGCAGGTCACAGGCCTGGCAGGGACCTCGCGATGGCCTGCCAGTCGTCGTGGGCGCGCCCGCACACCGACCCGGTGAGGGTCAGCATCGTCACGCACCGCCGGCTGTGGTCGTACATCTCGATCGCGGCGGTCGGGCCGGCCACACCGTGCAGTGAGGTCACCCAGCACTCGCCGACCTGCGCCGGATCCAGCGCATACCGGGCCGCACCGAAGATCACCGCCACGGCGGGACCCGACGTATCGGCCATTGCCGCCCGGCCGCGATGCAACTGCACGCACCCGCCGCCCGGCACCGCGACCGTGTACTCCACGTCCTGCTCGACCAGATACACCAGCAGATGCGGCAGCACCCTGGGGTCGACCTTGCGGGCCCCGGTGAACGGCAGCACCCGGTACCGCTCGGATGTCAGCGAATCGAGGTGGTCGATCTGGTCGGTGTCGTTCCAGTCCACACCCACCCAGTCCTCGGGCGTGAACGCCATCTGCGGACCGCGCGGCGCGAGCGAAAGACCCTTGACAACAATCGGATCCGACATCGGCGTGAGGTGGGACCGATGGGTGCCGAAGCTACCGGTGAGCGTAAGGGCCTGCGGCGTCAGATAGCCGGTCACGCCCGCGCCGAGGCGCACGCTGATCTGTTCGTGACCGCAGATCAGCGCCTCGCCGGGGTGTGCGGGTGTGGCGTATTCACCGGTATGACTCAGCAGTGCAGCATCATTGGCGGTGCAGGACACCACGGTGCCCAGGGCGGGCAGGGCCGCGCCGATCTCTCGGCTACCGGCGTTCAGCCGTCTCGCGGGGCAGGAGCTGCAGCGCTGTCCATCAGTACACATCGCGAACGTACCGCTTCTCCCGCTTCAGTGTGTTGACGTACTCGACGGCACCGTCGGCGTCCATCCCGCCGTGGGTGGCGACGACATCGTGCAGCGCCTTGTCGACATCCTTGGCCATCCGCGTCGCGTCGCCGCAGACGTAGAAGTGGCCGCCCTCTTCGAGCCAGCCGAACAGTTCCTTGCCGTGCTCGCGCATCCGGGTCTGCACGTAGACCTTCTCGGCCTGGTCCCGGGAGAACGCCAGCTCCAACCGATTCAGCAGTCCGGAGTCCTGCCACGCCGAGATCTCTTCGGCGTAGGCGAAGTCGTGCTCGCGGTGCTGATCGCCGAAGAACAGCCAGTTGCGTCCGCCGGCGCCACGCTGCTCGCGTTCCTGCAGGAACGCGCGGAACGGCGCCACCCCGGTGCCCGGGCCCACCATGACCATCGGAGCGTTGTCGTCGGCCGGCACCCGGAACGATTTGTTGGGTTGCAGGAAGATCTTGGACGCTGCGCTGCGGTCGGCCAGGAACGTCGAGCAGACTCCGCCGCGCATCCGTCCGCTGTTGTGGTAGCGGACGCTGGCCACCGTCAGGTGGATCCGGTCCGGATGCGCCAGCGCGCTCGACGAGATCGAATATGCCCGGTGCTGAAGCGGTTTGAGCAACCCGATGAACTCCTCGAGGCTGAGATCGTCCCCGGCGATGCTCAGTACGTCGAGGATGTCCTTGCCGTAGAGCCAGCGCYCCAGGGTCTCCTTCACCCCGCCGCGCAGGACGTGGGACAGCTCGGGGTTCTCCGCGCGGCGTTCCACCTCGCCGAGCAGATCCTTGGACGGCGCGCTGATCTCGTACCGGTGGCCCAGCAGATCTCCGAGCGGCTCATCGCCGACGAGGGTGTCGGCAGACACGCGGAAATGCCCGGCGATGGCGTCCACCAGCACCGGGTCGTTCTCCGGGATGACGGCCAGCGCGTCGCCGGCGACGTACTCGATCCCGCTGTCGGCCAGATCGAACTCGAAATGCCGGATTTCCTTGTCCGAGCCGGGCCCCGACAGCAGACGGTTGACGGCGACGTCCGCGACGAACGGGTTCTTGCGGGTCCACCCGGAACGGGCCACCGCGCTCGGTGGTGGCGTGCTGGGTGCGCCGCTGGCCCCGGAGCTGGGTACCAGCGCCGAGACGGCGGACTGGATCCATTCGGCGGCCTGGGCTTCGTAGTCGACATCGCAGTCGGCGCGGGCCGCCACCCGCGCGGCACCGAGTTGCTCGAGGCGGGTGTCGAAGAGCTTTCCGGCCTGACAGAACTCGTCATAGCTGGTGTCGCCGAGCGCCAGCACCCCGAAGGACACCCCTTCCAGGCGCGGGGCGGTCGACGCCGACAGGGCCTCCCAGAACAGTTCGGCGTTGTCGGGCATTTCGCCCTCGCCGTAGGTCGACGTGACGATCAGCACGTATTTGAGGCCGGCGAACTCGTCGAGTTCGATCTCGTCGAGTCCGCTGACCTTCACGTCGAAACCCTGTGCCTTGGCCGCGGCCGCCGCGTCGTTGGCGACACCCTCGGCGTTGCCGGTCTGGGTGCCGTACAGGATGCGCAGCGCGGGACGCGGAGTGGACTGGTCGCCCGGGATGGCCGGCGGTGGCGCGACGTTCATCGCCAGTCGGGAGTGCAGGCCGGCCAGGAAACCGGACAGCCAGGCGCGCTGGTCCTCGTTGAACGGGGCGTCTTGGGGAATGTAGGCGATCTTCATCGGGTTACGCGGTCTCCAGCGAGGTGAGGGACGCCACCACGTCCGGAACCGATTGCGCGGCAAACAGTTCCTCGAACGAGGGCAGCCGGCCGATCATGTCGACGTTCTTGGCGTTCTGGTACAGGATCCAGCCGTAGGTTCCCGGGCTGTCCATCGACAACACGTTGCGCTGGGCCAGCGCATCCTTGTAGTCGGTGATGCGTTTGTCGGCGATGAATACGGCCAGGTCCTCGTCGCTGAAATCGTCGATGGCTTCCCGGGCGAAGCGCTGCAGCTTCTGGATCAGGAAGAAGTCCTCGGTGAGCACCAGGTTGCGCACCATCTTGGCGACCCGCGGATCGGCGACGTCGGTGACGCCGGGCAGTCGCGTGAGCGCGAGGCGCTGCGCCATGTTCAGCACGGTGTAGGTGTTCAGCAGCGCGAACATGGCCTCGGTGTCGGTCTCACCGTAGCCGGGCACCGCGCCGCCGAGCACCGTCTCACCGTGGCGGTAAGAGCGTTTGAACTTGTGCACCTGGTAGCCGGCCAGCGCGGAGGCCAACTCGTCGAGCAGCTCCTTGCGGGTCTTGGCCGCCAGGATCGCCTCGGCATCTTGGTACTGCAGCAGTGCCCGCGGCATCGCGTAGCTGACCTGCAGCCGGGTGACCGCCCAATCTTGCAGCAGAGCAGCGGCTTTCGCCGATCCGGTCGCGTCGAGGTGCCACTGCAGCATGGTGCGCGCAGCCACCTCGTGGAACGGTGCCTCGCTGATCGGGGCTAGCAGCACCGAGTCGGCGCTGACCTTGGCGGCCAGTTCGGCGTCCGGGTCGTACTGGTAGAGGAAGCCGCCGCTCATCCCGTTGGCGACGCCCTTGCCGAAGCCGCCGATGTTGAACACCGCGCCGTTGGTCATGTACTCGCACAGGAACTCTCCGACACCCTCGACCACGGCGGTGGCCCCGGAGTTGCGTACCGCGAACCGGTCGCCGGCTTCACCTTCGACGAACAACCGGCCGCCGGAGGCCCCGAACAGCGCGAAGTTGCCGATCAGCACATTGCCGCCGGGGCGGGCCGACCCGCCGCCGGGGGAGCGCACCGCGATGGTGCCGCCGCACTGACTCTTGCCGACGCCGTCATTGCAGGTTCCGGTGTGCGTCATCGTCATGCCGTCGTTGCAGAACACCCCGTAGCTCTGGCCCGCCGATCCGGTGGTGGTGATCACCACGCTGTCGGGTGTCAGGTAGCGCCGGCCACGGACGTCGACCGCGACCGCGGTCCCGGTGTCGCCCTGGTGGTTCAATTTGCGTTCGATGTCGACGGCCAGCTGTCCGCCGACGCTCTTGTTCTGGTTCGTCAACGCCACCGGTGTCATCTCGACACCGTCGAGATCCAGTTGGGCCAGGAACGCGTCGTCGACCGCGTAGTCCTTCTCCATGTAGATCGGATCCTCCGGCACGAAACCCCTGGCGACCTGCAGCATGGCGCGCAGGTCCAGCCTGCCGATGCTCGACGGGTGGTCGAGCAGATGCAGCAGATCGCTGCGGCCGCGGGCGGCCGCCAGCGACGGCATGCCGAGCGTGGCGAGGATCTCGCGCACCTCGTGGGAGATGTTCAGCAGATACTGCGCCAGCGCGCGCGGGTCACCGTCGAAGGCCTCGGGGTTGGTGGTCAACCCGGCCGGGCATTTGATGTTGCAGTTCTTGGCCATCACACACTTGAGCATCATCAGCGCGGTGGTGCCGAACTCGAAGCTGTCCGCGCCGAGCAACGCCGAGGTGATCACATCGCTGGCCGTCTGGTGGGCACCCGAGCAGCGCAGCACCACCTTCTGCCGGATTCCGTTGGCCACCAGGGCCTGATGCACCTCGGCGACGCCGATCTCGGCGGAACGCCCGGCGTACTTGAGGCTGGTGACGGCCGCAGCACCGGTACCGCCGGTGTTGCCGGCCACGTTGATGACATCGGCACCGGCCTTGGCGACGCCGACGGCGATGGTGCCGATGCCTTCGCTGGAGACCAGCTTGACGATCACCCGGACCCGGGCGGCCTTGCAGTCGTGGATGAGTTGGGCGAGATCCTCGATGGAATAGGTGTCGTGGTGCGGCGGGGGAGAGACCAGTTCCACGCCAGGTGTCCCGCCGCGGGCGGCCGCGATCTGTACGGTGACCTTGGGGGCCGGGAGCTGGCCGCCCTCACCCGGTTTCGCGCCCTGACCGATCTTGATCTCCAGTTCGCGCAGCATCGGGTCGGCCAGGTAGCCGGCCCACACCCCGAACCGGCCGGAGGCGAACTGCTTGATCCGGGAGCCGCGGATGGTGCCGTACCGGGTGATGTGCTCGCCGCCCTCACCGCAGTTGGACAGTCCGCCCACCATGTTGGTGCCGTGCGCAACCGCCTCGTGCGCCGAGGCCACCAGGGCGCCGTGGCTCATCGCGCCCGATGTCAGCGTCGCCGCGATCTCGCTGGCGGGTTGCACCGCGGCCAGTGGCATCGAGTCCGGTGCGGTCTGCACCATCGTGAGGTAGTCGCGGGCGGCGCCCCGGGCGCGGATCCACAGCCGGTCCACGATGATCTCGTGGTCGACGATATCGGCGCCGAAGCGGCGCAGCAGCGATTCCGCGAGTGCCTCCAGCCGCTGCGCACTGTGGCCCAGGCGCAGCGTGAACTCGTCGCCGACCTGAACGCAGGTCAGGCCGCGGACCTGGAAGCTGTTGTTGCCGAACCGCGCGAACTGTCCCATTTCGGAACGGAATTCGTCGGCGGTGTGCAGGAAGTTGACGTCGGCGGGCAGCGCCAGGACGTCGCGCAGGGCGGCGGGGCGGCGGGCCCGCTCGGCGTTCATCGCGAACACGAAGTGCCGGTAGCCCGGGGTGATGTCGAAGCTGTTGATCGCCCGCGGCGTCATCTCCTCGAAGCTGTTGTGCTGGTAGGCCTCATCGTCGAGTCCGAAGGCGCCTTCGAGCTGGTGCAGGGGCAGCGACCGCAGGAACGCCGGGTCGGTCATGTCCGGGTTCTCCGGACGCCCCTCGTCGCCGAAGGAGATGGCTTCCTCGGTCATGTCGACGAATCCGCGTACGGCGGTGGTGCCGTAAGAGTGCCCGGACCCCTCGGCGCGTTCCTTGAACAGGCCGAGCAGGGGCACGTCCTTCTCGCCGGTGACCGACAGCGCGTGGTTGTGCCATTCGGCGACAGCGGCTGCCAGCGTGTCGAATCCGACACCGCCGACCGGTGAGACCACGTTCGGGAAGTAGCGGTGCAACACCGGGTCCCCGGTGTCCAGGTAGCTGGGTTCGAAGAACTCACCGCCGATGTAGCTCTCCACGGTGCACAGACCCACCCGGCCCATGGTCTTCATCAAGGACTTCTCGGCGGCCTTGGCGAACCGCTTGTAGGCGGCGGTCACCAATGTCTCATCGGGGCCGAACTTTTCCTCGGCCCRCATCTGCACCGCCAGCGGGTACACCGCGGACGCACCGAAACCGAGGACCGTGGCGATGTGATGCGAGGACGCCAGCTGGCCGCTCTCGGCGATCACCGAAACCCGCAGCCGCAGGCCTTGTTCGATGAGCCGCTGGTTGATGGCCGAGACGGCGATGATGACCGGTATCGGTGCCAGACCGCTTTCGATGTGCCGGTCGGAGATGACGGCGATGCCGCCGGACTCGCGGGCATAGGCCTCGATGTCATCGCACAGGGCGTCGATGGCGGCGACCAGTGCGTCGGCGTTGGCCTGGCGATCGGTGAGGTCCACGCGGTAGCGCATCCCGAAGCGCCGCACCGGGGTGTGCTGTTGGTCGCGGATGCTCAGCATGTCCAGGTGACCGAGGATCGGTGACGGGATCACGATCTGCGGGGCGGGTTGGGCGCCGCTGTTGGGCTTGGCGCCCAACGCGACCCGCAGTGTCATGCCGTCGGCCTCGCGGATGCTGTCCAGGGGTGGGTTGGTGACCTGGGCGAAACGCTGTGAGAAGTACCGGGCGATACCGCCCTCGTGGTTGGACAGCGCGTTGATGGCCGCGCCGTAGCCCATCGCGGAGATCTTCTCCTGCCCGGTGGTCAGCATCGGGTCCATCAGGAACTTGAAGTCTTCCTGGCTCATCGAGTAACAGACGTAGCGCTGGTGGCGGTTGAGGTCCCCGTTGTAGCGGGCGGGGGACAGCTGACTCTCCGGCGGCACGGCGGGCAGCGCGGCCAGATTCACCCGTGCGACGGCCAGCATGTCCTGGTAATCATGTTTGGCCGCAAGCATTTCCAGGGCCTCGGTGGTGCCGTAGGACCGCTGCTCACGGTGGTCGAAGTACAGCATGCCGCCTGCCTCGATGCGGCCCCGCTTGATCACCTGTCCGGGTGCGAAGTCGACCTGCCCGGCCTCGGACATGACGCCCAGATACTCGTCGGTCTCCACGGTGCGCAGCGGGCGCAGTCCGAGCCGGTCCAGCCGGGCGCCGATGTAGGTGCCGTCACCGAAGATCAGCGCCGCCGGGCCGTCGTTCTTCTCCTCGTAGAGGCTGAAGTACTCCAGCATGGCCCGCACCTGCGGTGAGAGCGTGGTGTCGTTCTCCCAGGCCGGCGGCATCATCGCGACCACCGCGGTGACCAGATCCAGATCGTCCTCCAGGACGCGGTTCTGCAGGGTCTGATCGAGCCGGCAGCTGTCGGACTGGCCGACCGGACGGATGATGGCCCGGTTGCGGGCCAGCGCGATGGCGTTGTCCGACAGCCGGTTCTTCTTGTCGGTGTTGAGTTCGCCGTTGTGCGCCATGAACCGGAAGGGTTGCGCCATCGTGGCGTTGGGCGCGGTGTTGGTGGAGAAGCGGGTGTGGAAGAACATCGAGTGGACTTCCATCCGCGGATCGGACAGATCGTCGAAGTAGGGGACCACCTCATTGGAGTTCAACCGGCCCTTGAGCACCTGGGTGCGGGCGCTCAGCGACAGCGGGTACAGGCC
Organism: Mycobacterium sp. P4_H6; assembly: GCF_056400845.1. Taxonomy (NCBI): domain Bacteria; kingdom Bacillati; phylum Actinomycetota; class Actinomycetes; order Mycobacteriales; family Mycobacteriaceae; genus Mycobacterium; species Mycobacterium sp. P4_H6. Next base: position 21,925 of record NZ_JBFUKN010000099.1, read on the forward strand.
CGAGAGCTCCGCCCGGGTGTACGCGACGGCCTCGATGGCCATGAGCGCTTCGTGAATCACCTTGTCGGACAGTCGGTCGGCGGTGAAGATCCACTGCCTGATGGGGGACTGGTACTTGACGGCGGCGGGGCGGATGGCCGTGTTGTTGACCGGCACGTCGCGGGTGAGCAGGATGCGCAGACCGCGTGCGGTCAAAGCGTCCTCGATGACCCGTTCGGCCTCGGAGTGGAAGTCCGGATCGTTGGGCAGGAAGAAGTTGCCGACGCCGAACTGGCCGAGGGCAAGGTCGGGCAGGCCGGTCACATCGGCGAAGAAGCGGACCGAGAGGTCGAGGTTGACGCCGGCGCCGTCACCGACGCCCTCGGAGGACATGCCGCCGCGGTGGGGCACGGCGCACAGAGCATCGTGCAGCATCTGGATCACGTCGTGGGTCTGGCGGCCGTCCTTGCGGGTCAGGAAGCCGACACCACAGCTGTTCTTTTCCAGATCCGGATCATGCAGCCCCATCACGCGGTACCTCCTCAACGCTGCAGATGCACAGATCGCACCGCATGGGTTCTCGACACTGAGGGATCCCGCTCGGCCCGTGCGGTTACCGCAGGCTCCGGTGCTCGCGAAGAGCTTAGCCTAGCCTAATGACGCGCAGGTGGTCCCCGGCGCCGTGACGGGCGCAGGCCAGGCAAGTTGCTCAGCGCCGCGCCGAAACCACGCAACTCGCGCACAGCAGCGCGGCGGTGGCGGCGAGCACCCCGCCCGCACCTGCACTGGCAGCGACCGCACCGACGGACACCGGCAGGACCACCACACCCAGGCGGTTGCCCATCAGGCGCAGCGTCATCGCGGTGCCGCGCTGCCCGGAGGGCGCCAGGTCGGCGACCATCGCCATGGTGACGGGCTGGCCCACCCCGAGCCCGGCGCCCAGCGCCACCGCCGCGATCAGCAGCACGAGGGGGTGCGGCCATATCGAGAGCGCGGTCATGGCCGCGGCTGCAGAGCCGATGCCGGTCACCAGCACCGTGCGGCGTCCCCACCGAAGCACGGCGCGCCCGGTGACGCCGCGCACGGCCATCGATGACACGGCCCGCAATGCGAGTACCCCACCGATGAACGCAGCGCTGAGCCCGACCTCGCGGCCCAGCGCCGGCAGATAGATGAGGGTGATGTCCACGGCGGCCATCACGATGCCGCTGACGATGAGGGCTGATCGAATCCGCTTGTCGCGCAGCAATGATGATGCGACACCGCCCGGTCGTTGATCGGTTTTCGCGTTCCGTCCGCCGATGAACATCGATGTGACCAGGATCAGTCCGGACAGGATCAGCGACGCAACGAGAACCGGAGTCGGCCGGAACGGTGTGCCGTCGCCCAATCCGAGGAAGAGCGGGCCGATGGCCTGCCCGAACGATCCCGCCAGAGTGTAGGTGCCGAAGCGGGAATCGCTGGACCCCGAACTCATCTGGGCCACCGCGGTCTGCTCGCCGATGACACACAACAGGTGGCTGACACCTGCCAGCATCAGCCCGACGATCAGCCACAGGGCGTGCGTGGAACCCGCCAACAACACCACGCAGGACGTGGCCATCAGCACGCCGCCGACGATCAGCGGTGGGCGTTCGCCGAACCGGTCGACCGCGCGTCCCACCGGTAGTGCCAGGAACAGCGGCGCCAGTGCGTAACTCGCGGACAGGGCACCGAGCAGGGCGGGCGCCACCCCGGCGTCCAGCGCGGCGTAGGCGACCGCCGGCCGCAACGAGAATCCGACTGCCTGCACGGAGAAGGCGTGGACCCCGATCGGGGTC
>NZ_JBFUKN010000100.1:0-23305 GCF_056400845.1 Mycobacterium sp. P4_H6
AACGTATGCGCGCCACCCAGCAGGAATGGCAGGCCAAGGGCATGGACCTCGGGGACGAGGTGGACGTGGCGGAACTGTTCTACGCCGGTGAGCGGACCGAGGCGGCCAGCTACCTGGCCGGCCGGGGCTGGGCAACTGCGCTGCGAAAAGGCTCGGAACTGTTCGCCGACTACGGGCTGCCGCCGTCGGCCGAGGGGCTGTCGTCGTTCGGTGACGTCGTCTACGTCAGCGCCACACTCGGGTGAGTGCTCAGCGCACGATCAGTGAAGTCATTCCGGCCGCGCCGGACGTCGTCCGCGACTTCTACGTCGACCTCGACAACCTCCGTGCGCTGCACCCGCTGATCGTCGCCGTGCAGCGCACCGCGCGCACCGTCGGACCCGACGGCTATGTGTCGGATTATCGGGTGCAGGACCGAATCCCATTCGGCCGCAGCAGCTTACCGGTCACCTATACCGCGACGTTGCATGTGCCGGTCGTGGGCGAGGTCTGGACCGAGGCTCGGCAGTTTCCGCGGGTGCGGTTGCGCGGCAGGGTGTCTTTCGACGAGGTCGACGAGGGCACCCGGTTGACCGAGCGGCTGAGCATCAGCGCGCCGTGGCCGCTGACCGGGTACACCGCGCGGCAGGCGGTCGCCGCGCACGCCGCGATGCTGGGCGGGATCCGAAGGTACTTCGCCTAGTTGGCGCCGCACCGCCGGAGGCGGCGGTGCGACGCGTCAGCGCGAGCGGGCGAGCACCTCGCCGGCCGAGGCAAGTGACTGGACCGTGTCGGCCCGTGCGTCGCCCATCCCGACGACGCAATCGACCGTCAACGGTGCGAGGACATGCGTGAGGCCGTGGCCCTCGTGACCGAAGAAGCCGGCCAGCTCGAGCATCACCGCGCCGTGAACGAGGCTCCAGAGCCGGCCCGCGACATTCAGTTCACCGTCGTCGCGGATGCGGCCCGATGCGATCATCCGGCGAACGGCATGTCGCAGTGCCTCAAAGGATTCCGCCTGCTCGGCACGATCGTTGGCACTTCCGGTGCTGGTGACGTCGGTGCGCTGACCGACCACCGACGCCGGAGACGTGGTGCCGAAGATCAGCTGGTAACGCTGCGGGTTCGCGAGAGCGAATGCTCGGTAGGCCGCACCCATGACGAAGAAGTCGCGGACCGGATCGTCGGTCTGCTCGGCATCGGTCAAGACCCGGGTGAACCGCGCGAACGCCTCGTCGGCCAGCGCGTCGATGACGCCGGTCATCCCGCCGAAGTGGGTGTACACGGCCATCGTCGAGGTTCCCACCTCGGCGGCAAGGCTGCGGACGCTCAGTGCCTGCAACCCGTCGCGCTCGAGTATTCGCATACCACCCTCGATCAACCGTTCCCTGACATCACTCACTCTTGCGATCCTGCCATAACGCTGTTATAACGGGGGAATCAATAACGCCGTTATGGAGGTCTTGACATGACCAACCGCTACCTCGAGGGACCGTTCGCGCCGATCGACGAGGAGGTCACGCTGACCGACCTCGACGTGTCCGGCACGATCCCCGACTTCTTGGACGGCCGCTACCTGCGCAACGGCCCGAACCCGATCGGGGAGATCGATCCCGAGCTATACCACTGGTTCATCGGCGACGGCATGGTGCACGGTCTGCGTATCCGCGACGGCAAGGCCGAGTGGTACCGGAACCGGTGGGTCCGCAGCCCGCACGTAGCCCGCATGCTCGGTGAGGAGCGGCGCACCGGGCACACCGGGATCTCCGCGCTCGGTGCCAACACCAACGTGATCGGACATGCCGGCAAGACGGTGGCACTGGTCGAGGGCGGCGTCGCGAACTACGAGCTGACCGATGAGCTCGACACGGTGGGACCCTGCGACTTCGACGGCACGATCACGGGTGGCTACACCGCACACCCCAAGCGCGACCCGGACACCGGTGAACTACATGCGGTGTCCTACAACATGTATCGCGGTAACACCGTGCAGTACTCGGTGATCGGCGTCGACGGCCGGGCGCGACGCACCGTCGACATCGAGGTCACGGGCAGCCCGATGATGCACGACTTCTCGCTGACGGAGCGACACGTCGTCTTCTACGACCTACCGGTCACCTTCGACGGCCGCCAGGCCGCGGAGATGACGGTGCCCCGCGGGCTTCGGCTGCCGGCGCGGCTCCTGTTGTCCGCGTTGATCGGTCGCGTCCGCATCCCCGACCCGATCAGCGCGAGGACGCCGTCCGGGATGAGCGCCGACCGCCGGTTCCCCTACTCGTGGAACCCGCGCTACCCCGCCCGGGTCGGGGTGATGCCGCGGGACGGCGGCAGCGCCGACGTGCGCTGGTTCGACGTGGAGCCGTGCTACGTCTTTCACCCGATGAACGCCTACGACGACCGCGAGACGGTTGTGCTCGACGTGATCCGGCACCCGAAGATGTTCGACACCGACCACCTCGGGCCGAACGAGGGTCTGCCGACGCTGGATCGCTGGACGGTAGACCTCGCCGACGGCAAGGTGCGTGAGTCGCGGATCGACGATCGCGGACAGGAGTTCCCGCGCGTCGATGAGCGGCTCGTCGGTAAGCGGCACCGCTACGGTTACGCGCCCGCGGTCGGCGAGGGTACCGGTGGGACCGGCACGCTGCTCAAGCACGACTTCGTCGGCGGGAGCAGCCAGGCACGGTCCTTCGGCGTGGACAAGTCGCTGGGGGAGTTCGTCTTTCACCCGGCCGCTCCGGATGCCGACGAGGATGACGGCGTGCTGATGGGCTACGTCTACGACCGGCCGACCGACCGCAGTGAGCTGGCGATCGTGGATGCCCGGACGCTGGAACCGATGGCCGCGGTCAAACTGCCGCACCGGGTGCCCGCCGGCTTCCACGGAAACTGGGTGCCCGCGGGCTGAGTGTGGCGGTGCCGGCGCGAAAGACGGCCCGCGATCAGCTCGCCGGCACGCTCTCTCCGGCGGCCACCGCCTTGGCCCACCGGTAGTCGGCCTTGCCTGCTGGTGAGCGCACGATTTTGGGATGGCGGACAAAGGCTTTCGGGATCTTGTACCGCGCCACCGACTGCCCGCACACCGCGGCCAGGTCCTCGTCGTCGGCACTGGCGCCCTCGGCGAGTTGCACGACCGCCACCACCTCGGAGCCCCAGCGTTCGGATGGCCTGCCCACCACCACGACGTCATAGACGGCCGGGTGCGCGGCGATGGCGCGCTCCACCTCCTCGACGAAGATCTTCTCGCCGCCGGAGTTGATGGTGACCGAATCGCGGCCCAGCAGATGAATCCGTCCGTCCTCCAGGACATTTGCCCGGTCACCCGGAACCGACCAGCGCACCCCGTCGATGGTGGGGAAGGTGCGGGCCGTCTTGTCCGGGTCGCCGAGATAGCCCAGCGGGATCAGATCGCGGCGCGCCAGCCAGCCGCCGCCCTCGCCCGGTGTCAGCACCCGGCTGAAGTCCTCGGCGACCACCGCGGTATCGGACTGGGCGTCGAACACGGCCGCGGTCGTCGCGCCGCCGGCGGTGGAGAAGGTGCTCAGCTGCGCGCCGGATTCCGAGGCGCCGACGGCGTCGAGCAGCATCACGTGCGGGAGGGCGCTCAAGATGCGCTCGCGCACCGTCGGTGAGAGCGCGGCACCGCCGTTGGTGATGGTGAAGAGCCCGGACAGGTCGTAGTCGCCCTTCTCGATCTCTTCGACGAGGGGCCGGGCCACCGCATCACCGACGACCGGAATGGTCAGGACCCGTTCACGTTCGGCGAGTCGCAAGACCTCGGCGGGACGCAACCGTTCCACATCGTCGGGTATGACCAGGCGCCCGCCCATGGTGATCGCGTTGTACGCCGCCCACTGCGCGGCGCCGTGCATGAACGGGGGGATCATCAGCATCGACATCGCCCCGCCGCCGGCGCGGGCCTTCTCGGCGAGTTCCTCGTAGGAGGCCAGTGCCTGATCGCTGCCGAACGGCCGGCCGCCCATCGAGGACAGGAAGATGTCGTGCTGGCGCCACAGCACGCCCTTGGGCATGCCGGTGGTACCGCCGGTGTACAGGATGTAGAGGTCATCGCCGGATGCGGCCGGAAGTCCGCCGGCCGGTGCCGGGGTGCCCAGGATCGTCTCGTAGTCCACGGCGCCGGGCAGCAGGTCGTTGCCGGACTCGTCGGCAACCTGGATCAGCACCTGCAGATGCGGGACGCGCTCATGGATCGCGGCCACCCGCGGGGCGAACTCCGCGTTGTAGACCAGGGCACGGGCCTTCGAATCATTGAGCAGGTAGACGAGTTCTTCCTCGACATAGCGGTAGCTCACGTTGAACGGCGCGACCCGGGCGCGGTAGGCGCCGATCATCGACTCCAGGTACTCGTTGCCGTTGCGCAGATAGATGCCGAGATGGTCCTGCCCGGACTCGTGACCGTCGAGGGCGCCGCGCTCGGTGTGGCAGCCCAGCCCCGCCGACGCCAAGTAGTGCGCAAACCCGTCGATCCGGGCGTCGAATTCCGCATAATTGAATCGGCGATCCCGCCAGACCAGAAAGGTCTGGTCGCCGATGGCGCCGGCCACCGTGCGGAATACCGAGGACAGGTCGAAGGTCACGCCGCTCATGACAACAGACCATACATTGGCCACCTCTGCGTATGGTCGAGATCGGTCAGTCAGCTTTCTGTCTCAGCCCAGGAATGTTGTCGCTCTACCGGCCAGCCGGTAGAGCGAGTCTGCTGACAGCGGGAACGACACCAGCGCCGGCCGGTGCCACGATTACGGACATGGCATTCGACACCATCACCGTCGTGGGCGGCTCGCTCGGCGGGCTGGCAGCGGCGCACGAATTGCGCGCGATCGGCGCCGACGTCACGGTCTACGAGCGGTCCAAGGATCGCACCCAGCCGCGCGGCGCCGGCATCGTCATGCAGCCCGAGGTCGCGGACCTACTCGGGCGGCTCGGCCACCCGGTGTCCGCGGTGAGTGTGCTGCTGCAGGAACGCCAGCAGCTGCACCGCGATGGCAGCCTCACCCGTTACCGCGCGCCGCAATGGATGACGTCCTGGGACACCCTTTTCGACACGCTGCGCCGTGCGCTGCCCGACGGCGCCTACCAACTCGACAGCACGTTCACCTCGGCAGCGATCGACGACGGCGGTGTGACCGCCGATTTCGGCGGCCACCACGTGCGTTCGTCCCTCGTCGTCGGCGCCGACGGGGTGGGTTCGGCGGTGCGCACATCGATGGATGTGGCGGGGGTGCCACGCTTTTCGGGCTATGTCGCGTTCCGGGGTCTGGAACCCGAGGCCGGTCTGCCCCGGGATCTGATCGACCTGCTCGCCGAGCGGTTCACGCTGTTCGGTGTCCCCGGCCTGCAGCTGCTCTGCTACCTGGTGCCCGGGGCCGACGGTGACACCACGCCGGGGAACCGGCGGGTGAACTGGGTCTGGTACGTCAACGTCGAGGAACCGGCACTTGCCGGACTGCTCACCGGACGGACGGGGCGCCGTTACRACTATTTCGTGCCGGCCGGGGAACTGACCGAGGAGACGACCGCGTGGCTCGGCGCGTTGGCGGGCACTGTGCTGCCGCCGCAGTTCACCGAACTGGTCGGGCATTCGACGGTCTTCATGCAGCCGGTGTACGACATGCCGGGAGGACCGATGCTCGGTGAATGTGTTGTTCTCATCGGCGACGCCGCGGGCACCGTGCGGCCACATACCGCGTCCGGGACGTCCAAGGCATTCGGTGACGCGGCTGCGCTGGCCGACGCCCTCGGGTCCGCCCGCGGCGGACGAGCCGACGCGCTCGAGCGCTGGGAATCACAGCGGCGGGCGCATCAGGTGGAGCTGGCCGATCACGGGCTGCTGCTGGCACATCAGTCACAGCTCGGGGACACCGGACCTCGATTCGGTCCGCTGAGCTCCCTCGTGCCGGTCGAGAGCTGAGCCGCCGACTCAGGCCGGGAAGAACCCGTCACCGGTCAGTACGCCGGGCTGCCAGCCCTGCGCGCCCAGGCAGAGCATCGGGCGACCGTCGGGTGTCTGTGCTGCGCCCTTGGCCACCGAGCAGGGAGCGCCCGTCTCCTGCACACCGTGCAGCGGATAGGAGATCGTCCAGAACCCGGTGTACACCGGCGGCCACTGGTTGGGAATCCAACTGCACTTCATCGCCTGACCACCGCGGCCGCGCCCGAAGGTGAACAGCTGAGTGTTGTCGCACGGCGCACCGAGCGCGGCGTGATAGTTCATTCCGGGCACATCGGTCGGGTAGCGGCCCGACTCGTCATCGGCTGCGGCAGGCGCGGCAAAGCTCAGCGCGGCGGCCGCGATCGATACAGCAACCGTCAATTCACGAATCATGTCCCACCCTTTGCCAGGTCGTGCCCGTACCGCGGCAAAGTTTAATGGTGTCGACGCTCAGCGCGGGGCTATTCGGGCGCGTCGAGCACACTGACCGCGATCCCGTAGGGCAGGAAACGCACGCGGCGGGACGGATCGGTGTTGTTCTTGTTGGCCCGCAGCGCGTCCAGCTCGCTCGGGTAGACCTCTTCGATGCGGGCGCCGCCCGCGGCATCGACGCTGTAGATCGCCCACACCCCGTCGCYGGTGTCACCGGTGGTCTCGGGCCGGGCCGGCTGGGCCTGGCTGGTGAACTGATCGATCAGGGTGGCCCAGCCCGCCCGCTTGCCGAACCGGTCCAGCGCGTCGCGCAGCCCCTCGCCGGCTTCGCGGGCGAGCCTGTCAAACTCTTCTGGGTCGATGCCGAACGGCCCGTTCTGGCTCATCGCCGTCCTCCTTCACGCAGGGGTGGTACCCAAGGATATGTCCATAACACGAGGTGCGGTTCTGGCAACCGTGGAGCGCTCGCCCGCAGCCGCCGGTGCACACGACCGGGCCGGCTGGGTCGGGCTGTTCACCGGCGACGGGAAGGTCCAGGATCCGGTCGGTTCGCGACCTCATGTCGGGCATGCCGAGATCGAGCGGTTCTACAACACCTTCATCGGCCCGCGGGACATCACCTTCCACCGCGGCATCGACATCGTGCGCGGTGCCACCGTGCTGCGTGACCTGGTGCTCGAGGTGTCGATGGGTGCCGCGGTGACAATGCACATCCCGGCGATCCTGCGTTACGACGTGCAATCGGCCGGGAGCCCCGACGAACTGCTCATCTCCCGGTTGCAGGCGTATTGGGAGCTACCGGCGATGGCGTGGCAGTTCGCCCGCAACGGCCCCGCCGCGGTACCTGCCGCACTGCAGCTGACCCGGGCACTGCTGACCAACCAGGGGCCGTCGGGGGCGGCCGGGTTCATGTCCGGGGCGGTGGGCGTCGGGGTGCGCGGCAAACGCCACATCGCGCAGCTGATCGACGACGCCTGCGCAGGCAACGAGGTCGCGGTGAAGCGGGTGCTGGGGCCCGACGCCGACATCACTTCGGGCGACGAGGACCGGCTCAAGCCGACCGAACTCGTCGCGGCACTGGCCGGTACGCGACGACGCACCACGGTCGTGGCGGGACGGCACGTCGCCGTGAGCGTCACCGGGCCCGGCGGTGACGCGGTGCTGATCGCCGATGTGGCATCGCGACCGACCCGGGTGCAGCGGCTGCGACTGTTCGTCGAGGCCGGTGACAAAGCGCAGGCGGGGGATCGCAGCGACCCGGTGACATGAGACGGTGGTATCCACCATGGACAGTTCTTCCCCCGGGTCTGCTGCCGACAACGCACCGCAGGACCTGAGTTACGAGGAGTTCGGCCGCCGCTTCTTCGAGGTCGCGGTCTCCGAGAAGCGCGTCGCGGACGCGATCGGCGCGATCGCCGGTGACGAGTTCGAGATGGGGCCGATGGCCCAAGGGCCCGGCGGGATCGCCAAGGTCACCGCCCGCGTGCGCATCCAGGCGCCCCGGGTGACCCGGCACGTCGGTCAGGCCATCACCTTCGACATCCGTATCCCGCTGGAGATCAACATGGTGATCGACCTGCGGATCGACCGGCCGCGCTTCATGGTGTTCGGCGAGATCGCCCTGCAGGCGACGGCGCGGGCGGCCACCCCGCTGCTGCTGATCATCGACGTGGACAAGCCGGGCTCCAAGGACATCTCGATTCACGTGACCTCGGGCACGCTGCGGGCCGAGGCGCTGCGGGTGCTCGCCGGTGTCGACGCCGAGATCAAACGTTTCATCGCCGCGCACGTGGTGGGCGAGATCGACAGCCCGGGCGCACGACAGGCCAGGATCATCGATGTGGCCGCGCAGATCGACGCGGGCTGGGCCGGGATCTGAGCACCGTAGAATTGCCGCCCATGCGCCGTATTTCGCTTTGCCTGCTGTCCACCATGACCGCGGCGACCGCCGCACTGGCCGTTGCCGCGCCGGCCGGCGCGGATTCCGTCACGGACAGCTTCCTGAACGCCGTCGACCAGGCGGGCGTGACCGCCCCGAACATGGTCGACAACGCCGCGTTGGGGCAGTCGGTGTGCCCGATGCTGTCCGAACCCGGTCAGAACGTCGCCGACGTCGCCGCCAGGGTCGCCGATTCCGCGGGCATGCCGCTGGGACCGGCCACCATGTTCACCGGACTCGCGATCTCGGCGTTCTGCCCGGCCGCGGTCGCCGGCATCGGTGACGGCAAGGTGTTCGGGATCGACGTACTGGGCTTCTGAGTGCGTAGCGCGTCATCGGACTTTTGAGCGAGCAGCGCGTTATTGGGCTTCCGTGCGCGCCGACACCGGGGCGAGTTCGGGGTGGCGCGGCACCCGGCCGTGCCCGGCGCCGCGCCCGCGCAGATGCCGCCAGATCCACGGCATGAACATGTTCTGCGTCCACAGCAGCTGTGAGTACATGCGTGACCGGAAAGCCTGGTGTTCTGTGACACCCGCCCCGGCCAGCGCCCAATCATGGTTGCTGCCAGGCAAACCCAGTGCCTCGGCGGCCGCCGCGGCGAAGAGCAGATGACCGCTGCGTGAACCRTGCACCCGGTCCGGGCTCCACACGTCGGGGTCGGTCATGGATTCCGCGTAGTACAGATCGACGAGCCGGAAGTCGTGGTCGGCCGCCGCGGTGCGGATGACATCGTTGATCTCCAGCACCCGCGACACCAGTAGCCGCCCGGCCGGCAGGATGCGGGTGATGTCGGGGAACGTCGTCGTCACGACGGTGGCGCCCGAAGACGCCAGTTGTCGGTGTAATTCGTCGAGATCTTCGAGTGCCTGCCGGAACTTGCGGCCCGGACGGGTCACGTCGTTCATCCCGACGCAGACGGTGATGAGGTCCGGCTGCATCGACAGGGCTTGTGGCAGCTGCACGTCCAGCACATCGCGCACCCGCTTACCGCGGACGGCGAGATTGGCGTAGCCGAGCCCTGGGTAATGCGCGTCGATCATCCGGGCCAACCGGTCGGCGAACCCGATCAGGGTTCCCGAATCATCGACGTCCCAGAGTCCTTCGGTTTGACTGTCGCCCACAGCCACGTATCTGCGGTACCGGTGGTCGGCCACGGTGCAGACTGTAATGGGCAGAACGGGTTCCGTGCGGTGCGGTGTGTGCTGGGCCACACCGTGTGGTCAGCCGGCGTCGAGGAGAAGGATGGACCTGTTCAGCTCCAGCGGAGCGAGTCCGGGTCCGACACCCGAGACCCTGCTCCGGTTCAACTGAACCGGACCCAACCGGTCGACGATCACGACACTGCCCTGACTTTCCTGCTCAACCGGGGTTTCGTCGAGGTAATCCGGCCCTTCCGGGGCGGCGGATGCGGGGGTGGCGAGTCCGATCGACAGACCTGCCAGCGCTACTCCGAGCGCGGTACCGATGTGTGCGCGTGCGCGCTGGGTGCTGAAACCTCTTGCCCTCATGGACTACTGCCTTCTTTCGGTGCTATGCCGTGTTCAACCGGCGGCGGTGGCGCTAAATTCCGCGGGCGCACAACGCTTGACATGTGACGTTCACGACGTATTAACCTGCGGTATGCCGCGATTGAGCGCAGGGTTGTTGGTGTACCGCATCATCGAAGGCATTCCCGAGGTGCTCATCGGCCATCCGGGAGGTCCGTTCTGGGCCCGCAAGGACGACGGGGCGTGGACCATCCCCAAGGGCGAATACGACGACACCGAGGACCCGTGGGCGGCGGCCCGGCGGGAGTTCGCCGAGGAGGTCGGCCTGGCACCACCGGAGGGTCCGCCCATTGCGTTCGCACCGCTGCGGCAGCCCAGCGGCAAGGTGGTCACGGTGTTCGCGGTCGAGGCCGATCTGGACATCTGCGACGCGGTCAGCAACACGTTCACCCTGGAATGGCCCCGAGGGTCCGGGAAGTTCCGGGAGTATCCGGAACTGGACCGGGTCGGCTGGTTCGGGGTGGTAGAGGCGCGCGAAAAGCTGCTGAAAGGCCAACGGCCGCTACTGGATCTACTGCTGCAGGAGTTGGGTCACCGCGAGTAGCTCACGGCATCCCGTTGCTCCGGAGGATCTGCTCACGGCACTCCCGGCGGGTCTGTCCGGTCTGCTGCATGCACACCCGCACCGGCGGTTCCTCGGCGGCCGGCAACGGTTCCTCGGCGGGATCGGTCGTCACCGTCGGGATCGGCACCGCGCCGGGCGTCAGCGACCAGACGGTGGCGTCGGTGTCCTGGATCGATGAGCAATAGGCCGACGCACCCGAGGCGGTGACCGCGGTGCTGCCCTCCGGCAGGCAGTCGGCGCCGATGACCACCGGCGGAGTCGTCGCGGCCGCGGTGCCCGGCGTCGTGGTGACCGGTGCCGTGGTGGACGGTGCCGCGGATGGCACCGGCGCTGCGGGACGGGCGGTCGACGACGGTGTCGGCGCGGCGGTGGGGCGCTCCTCGTCGTCGGCGCGGTTGAGCTCGAAGACGGCCGCCGCCACGGCAACGCACAGCAACACCGCGAGTACGGCCATGATCGCCATCGTGGCGCGTGACCGACCGGCCTGCGCCCCCGGTGCGCTCGCTGCGGCGGTCTGGGTCAGCCCGAGCGTGTCGCCTTCGAGCTGATGGACGAGCGCCCGCGCGAAATCGGCGCACCGGTCGAACCTGTCGGCGGGGTCCTTGGCCAGCGCCTTGGCGAACACCGGGTCCAGGTGCGCCAACTCGGGGCGGTGATCCCCGATGGCCGGCGGCAGCGCCGACAGGTGCTGGCTGATGACCACCGCCGGGTTGGAGTTCTGGAACGGCGGCCTGCCGGTGAGCAGTTCGTAGGCGGTGGCGGCCAGCGCGTACTGATCGGCACGGCCGTCCACCGTGTTGCCCATCAGTTGTTCGGGCGCGGCATAGGACACCGTGCCGACCGTCATGTTGGTGGCCGTCAGTCCGCTGACGTCATCGGACCACCGGGCAATGCCGAAGTCGGCCAGCAGGATCCGGTGACCCGCGGACTGCGTGTCGGAGAGCAGGATGTTGGCGGGTTTGACGTCGCGGTGCAGCAGACCGCGCTGATGCGCATAGTCCAGCGCATCGGCCACCGCGCTGACGATCTCGCCGACGTGCTGTGCGGGCAGACCTTTGGGGTGATGCTCCCGCACGAACCGGGCGGTATCGGTGCCGGGCACGTAGTCCATCGCGATCCACAGCTGGCCGTCGTGTTCACCACGGTCGTGCACGCCGACGATGTGGGGATGCCACAGCGTCGCGGCGATATCGGCTTCGCGTTCGAACCGCTGCCGGTACTCGTCATCGGCCGAGACCCCGGCGCGCAGAACCTTCAGCGCGTCCTGGCGGGGGAGGCGGGGATGCTGGGCGAGGTAGACCTCACCCATCCCCCCGGTACCCAGGCAGCGGACAACGGAATACCCGGCAAAGTCGGTCCCAGCTGCCAATGGCATGGGCGAATACTAAAGCGTGGACTCAGCCCACCGGCGGAGGCACGGGTGCGGGCGAGGTCGGAACCCCTGCCCCGGGAGGCGGCACCGGAGTGGGCGTCACGGTGGTGATGCCGTTGGCGCCGATGGTGCGCCCGCCGGGACCCGAACCGCTCGACCTGTTCAGCCCGGCCTCGTCGAAGGCCGCCTGAGTGCAGTTCAGCATCAGCTGCACGCGCCCGTTGCTGGTGAACTTCTGCTTCTCCACGACGCACAGGCTCTGCTGCATGTCGCTGCCGACGGCACCGCCGAAGGTGGCCTTCATACCGGCGCCGGCCAGGATCTGGACCGCGCGGCCGTAGGGTTCGCCCACGACGTTGTAGGGGCTTTCCGCAGCGGGATCCGAGCTGGCGGTGCCGGCCGTGATCAGAGCCGCCAGTGCTGCGGCGCTGGTGCCGAGCCCTAACGCGATCAGTTTCTTGTTCACGTGCCCTCCGGGTGTCGCGGTGCGCTGCGAACATATCGCAGAACCACACCTGTAGAAACTCCAGTCACGTCTCCATCGTCCGTACCTGGGATTTCATTACTTCAGCCAGCGCGTTGGCCCGTGGATCGCCGAAGATGTCCTCGATCCGCAGCCGGCGGCCGTCCGGCCCGGCCAGCGGCACCCGCCAGTTCGGGTATTCATCGGTGGTGCCCGGCTGATTCTGGGCGCGGACATCTCCCACCGCGTCGGGCAGTGCCAGAGCCAGCAGCTTGGATGGGGTCCGGCCCAGGAAGGCGTACAGGCCGCGGACGATCTCGTCGATATCGGGGTCCGCGCCGACCAGCCCGAGYCGTTGCAGCTCCGCCAGCCAGGCCGCCTGCTCGGCGCGGTCGGCGGCCAGTTCCTCCTCGGCCGGCCGGGTCAGCAGACCCAGTTCCTCCCGGAGCCGGATGTGCTCGCCGGCCAGATATCCGGCCGTCGGCGGCAGATCGTGGGTGGTCACCGAGGACAGGCAGGCCTCCCGCCACCGTTCGGCGGGCAGCGGCTTGTCCGGCTGCCCCCACTCGCGGTCCCGCTCGAACCACAGGATGGAGGTGCCGAACAGTCCGCGATCGCTCAGGTAGTCCCGCACCCACGGCTCGACAGTGCCGAGATCCTCACCGACCACGACCGCACCGGCGCGCATGGCCTCCAATGCCACGATGCCGATCAGCGCGTCGTGGTCGTAGCGCACGTAGGTGCCCTCGGTCGGCGGGGCGCCTTCGGGGATCCACCACAGCCGGAACAGCCCGATGATGTGGTCGATGCGGACGCCGCCGGCGTGCCGCAGCACCGCGGCGACCAGCGCGCGGAACGGTGCGTACCCGGACTTCTGCAGCTGATCGGGGCGCCACGGGGGCTGCGACCAGTTCTGGCCGAGTTGGTTGTACTCGTCCGGCGGCGCCCCGGCGCTGACCCCGAGCGCGAGCACGTCCTGCAGCGCCCACGCATCGGCGCCGTCGGGGTCCACCCCGACAGCCAGGTCGTGCATGATGCCCAGCGACATCCCGGCCTGGATCGCGGTGGCCTGGGCGGCGGTCAACTGGTCGTCGAGCAGCCACTGCAGCCAGCGGTGGAAGTCCACGGCCTCGGCATGTGTGGCGGCGAACTCCGCGACCGCGGGACCGTCCGGATGGGTCAGCGGCTGAGGCCAGCCGTGCCAGTCGGCGCCGTGCACCTCGGCCAGCGCGCACCAGGTGGCGAAGTCGTCGAGGCTGCGTCCCTCGCGGTCCCGGAAGGCGGCGTAGGCGAGCTCGCGGCCCGCCGAGCGCGGCACCCGGTACAGCTGCTTGAGCGCGGCTCTCTTGACCTTCCAGGCGGCGTCACGGTCGATCCCGTCCTGCCGGCGCGCGCGGGCGGCGAGGTCGGCGCGCGCCTTGCGCAGCGGCCCACGCTTGCGCAGATGGACGTATTCGGGGACCGACTCGACACGCAGATAGAGCGGGTTGACGAACCGTCGGGAGGTCGGCAGGTAGGGCGAGGGTTCCATCGGTGCGACCGGGGCGGCGGCGTGCAGTGGGTTGACCAGGATGAAGCCCGCGCCGTGCCGGGCCGCCGACCACACCGCAAGATCGGTCAGGTCGGTGAGATCGCCTGTGCCCCAGGAATTATCGGACGTGACACTGTACAGCTGAGCGGCCAGGCCCCACTGCCGGGTGGCCGGCGCGGCCAGTGTGGCGGGGGAGACGATCAGGGTGGTGCTGATGTCGAGCTGACCGGTCTGGGCGTGCAACCGGTGGTATCCCGGAGGTAGATCCGCAGGGAGTTCGAAGGTGGCCTCGCCGATCAGCCTGCCGTCCAAATCGAATGGCGGCCGGTTGTTTTCGAGCTGCCGAAGCCCGGCGCGCACCGAGCCGTCCTCCAGCCGGATCCACAATCCGACCGGGTCGCCGTGGGTGACGTGCACCCAAAAAAAGGACGCGGTGCCGGAGCGGGCGACGACGGTCGGGGGCAGGGTGAAACCCCAGTGCTCACGCTCGTGGTTGCGGCGGGCCTCGTCGCGTTCGGCCGGGCTGCCCGCCGGCACGCCGAGCGACGCCAGCACGCCGACCAGGGTGTGCTCCGGGACCGGGACGCTGCGCCCGCGCCAGTCGATGAAATCGGTCGCCACCCCGTACAGCTGTGCGAGATCGGCCAGTTCGGTCATGCCCGCAATCTTGCCGGATCCGTCGGCGCATCGCTGTCCGCCCAGCGACCAGTACTGTCGGCGGGCATGGTTTCCGGACGGATCGACCCCGTGCAGGACCGGCGGGCCAGGATCGCGGTGAGCGCCCTGTTCCTCACCAACGGAGCGGTGTTCGCGAACCTGTTGCCCCGGTATCCCGAGATCAAGACCGATCTGGCGCTGACCAATGCCGCCTACGGTGCCGTCGCGGCGGCCTTCCCGGCCGGTGCGCTGGTCGCCGGACTCGCCGCGGGCGTGGTCATCCGCCGGTTCGGTTCGGCCCGCGCCGCGGTGAGCTCGACGGTGCTGTTGGCTCTGCTGCTGGTGGTTGCCGGCTATGCCGGCGGCCCGATCGTGCTGGCGGCCGCCCTCTTCCTCGGCGGGGCCTGCGATGCGGTCACCGATGTGGCCCAGAACGCGCACGGTCTGCGGGTCCAGCAGCGCTACGGGCGCTCCATCATCAACTCCCTGCATGCGGTGTGGGCGGCCGGCGCGATTCTGGGCGGGCTGATGGGAGCGGGGGCCATCGCCCTGCACATCGACCGGGGAACACATCTGGCGATCTCGGCGGCGCTCTTCGCGGCGGTGGCGCTCACCGCGTATCCGTTCCTGCTGCCCGGGCCCGACCGTGTCGAGGACGGCACGCAGGAGACCGGGACGGTCTTGCGGGCGGGTTATGCCGTCTACGCCGTGCTGGCGGCGCTGATCGCGATGGCCATCGCCGGCGCGGTGATCGAGGATGCCGGCAGCACCTGGGCCACGCTCTACATGCGGGACGGTGTCGGGGCGCCGGGGGCGGTCGCGGTGCTCGGCTACGTGGCGCTGATGGGGTGCATGTTCATCGGCAGGCTGACCGGCGACCGACTGGTGGACCGGTTCGGCGAACGCGCCGTGACGCTGTCCGGCGGTCTGGTCATCGCCGCCGGGATGGGTGCGGCGCTGGCCTTTCCGAGCGTGCCGGGCACCATCGCGGGATTCGCCGCGGTGGGCCTGGGGGTCGCCACCCTGGTACCGGCAGCCATGCACGGCGCCGACCGGTTACCGGGTTTGCGTCCCGGGACGGGGCTGACCGCGGTGGCCTGGTTGATGCGCCTGGGATTCGTGGCGTCCCCGCCGGTGGTGGGATTGATCGCCGACGCCGCCGGGCTGCGGGCCGGGCTGCTGCTGGTTCCGGCGGCGGGGGTGCTGGTTGCGTTGCTCGCCTGCTTCCCCGGTGTGCTCAGTGGACGCCACCCATCTCGATCGTGAGGACCCCGGCGATGATCAACCCGATCCCGGCCAGCATCCGCCAGGTCAACGGATCGCGGAACAGGAATCGCGCGGCGACGGCCACCAGCGCCACCCCGCACGCGGTCCAGATGCCGTAGGCGACCCCGACCGGCATGCCGAGCGACAGCGACAGCCACAACAGATAGAAGGACACGAGATAGCCGGCGGCCACCGGCACGATCCATTTCCGGCGGCGGAATCCGTCGGAGGCGCGCAGGGACAGCGTCGCCAGCACCTCCATGCCGATCGCCCCGGCCAGCGCCAGCCACATCATGCGGGCACCTCCGGTGCGCGTTCGTGCGAACCGAACTCGACGAGCAGCACCCCGGCGATGATCAGCGCGATACCGCCCGCCAGGGACCAGGTGAAGGCCTCACCGAAGATCACCGACGCGGCGGCCGCGGTGACCGCGGTGCCGATGGCGCCCCAGATGCCATAGGCCACGCCGACCGGCATGCCGGCGCGCAGCACCGCCGCCATCAAGATGAAGGACGAGACATACCCGACCACCACGACGGCCAGCCAGGCGGAGTGGTCCTGGGATGCCCGCAGGGACAGGGTGCCGGTGACTTCGGTGGCGATCGCCGCGCTCAGCAGCACCCACTTACGCATCGCGGCAGCCTAGCCGCGATCAGGCCAGCGCGGTCTGCCGGGCCTCGAACAGTTCGTCGACCGCGGACACCACCTGATCGAGTTGCTCGGCGGAATGTCTGCCCAGCCCGCACTCGGTCGAGATACCGAACTCCGGAAGGAACTTGGCGGCCAGCGCCGCCCGGTACCGGGCGCCGGCGGCGCCGTCCTCGGCGTGCAGCAGCCCGAGGTAGAACTCGGTGTCCGGCTCGATGGCCAGGTTCGCCAACGGCTGCCAGTGCGCCAACCGGTTCCAGGCCGTCACCGTGGCTGCCTGGATGGCGTCGATGCGGCGGGGGACATGCCGGGACAGACCGTTGGACACCGCCACGATCGTCGACGCGTCGCGTGGGTAGATGTGCCGTCCGCCACGCGCGGCGGCTTCGTCGTCCGGTGGGTCACCCATGAACGGGGACGCCCCGAACTTGGAATCGCCGTAGCAGAGGTGGAAGGTCAGTTCGACGTCGTCGTGCACCCAGGAGGCTGGGCGCGCGGTCACCTCGTAGATCTCCTCGAAATCCCTGTACGGGTTGGGAAACCAGCCTTCGACGGTGGCGTCTTCGACCGGGAGATCCCACTGGATCACCAGATCCTCGTGGGGGATCGCGGACTGGATGGCCTCGACACTGTCGCGCAGTGGCACCTCGTAGGCGCGGGCCACCTCGACCTGTGACTCGAACTCGACGAAGAAGTTGACCGCGTTGAACGGCGTCGGGATCGACACCAGGAACTTCGAATCCGGTGCCAGCTCACCGCGTTCGCGGGCGGCGCGGAACAGCGCGTACGAGGCGATCGCGTGATCGGCGTAATCGAAGGCGGGGAACCGGACGTCGGCGCCGGTGGTGCCGGGTTTCAGCCGCGCCAGCGCGCGGCCGTCCTTGTCCACCACATCCAGCGTCGGGTTCTCCAGGAAGTGCGGGGTCTGGGTCAGTACCCAGTTGGCGCGCTCGCCGGGCTCCCCGTCGGGCACCCGCTTCACCGCGGGTTGCAGACGGGTCCCGACGAACCGGAACGCCTCCTCGACGGTCGGCTGGTTGATGCTGCCGGTCAGGTAGAAACTGTTCTGGTATCCCATGATTCGCCTTTCTAGAGGACCAGACCGAGACGCGGCGGGCGGGTGCCGTGCAGAGTGTGGTTGCCCAGGTGCACGTACTTCCAGCGGGCCGGATCGTGCAAGGAATGGGTGCGCACATTGCGCCAGTGCCGGTCCAGGTTCACCTCGCCGTCGGTGCCCGATGTGCCGGTGAGTTCGAAGATGCCACTGGCGATCTCGACGCCGAACTCCTGTGCCAGCGCCTTGGCCGCGGCGACGGTGAGGCTGGCCTCGGCCGCCGCATCCCGGGACAGCTCCTCGGCGGCCTGACCCTCGTCGACCAGCGACGCGCCGCGGGCCAGCAGCGCCTCCAGCGCGTACAGCCGGGCCGTCAGCTCACCGAAGCGACGCACGATGTGGGGTTCCTGGTCGGCGCGTTCGATACCGGCGTTGAGTGCTTCCTTCCACGGCCGGGACCTGGTGCGCACGAACTCGGCGCCGTCCTCCAGCGCGGCGCGCGCGATGCCGATGTCGATCGCGGCGTGCAGAGCCTGGTCATAGGCGCCGAGCACGCTGGGCGGGCCGTCCACCGGGTCGGGGGCGGGCCCCTCCTCGATGACCAGATCGTCGTCGACCACCACGGCGTCGAGCCGGACCTCACCACTTTTGGTCCCGCGCTGCCCGAATGCCGACCACTTCTCCAGATCCAGGGTGACGCCCGGCTGATCCGGCCGGATGAAGACGGTGGCCGTCTCGCCCGGCTTGTCGGTGATGGCCGCGGCCACCGCGATCCACTGGGCGCCCAATGTGCCGGTGGCGTAGTACTTCACGCCGTTGAGTTCCCAGCGGCCGTCCTCGCGGCGGGTGATGCTGGTCTTGCGGTCCAGCGCGCTGGCAGTACCCCGTTCGGCGGTGGCATTGCCGAGCTGGCCGCCGGCCAGGACGTCGCCGTAGATGCGCGGCGCGGGCTGCTGGTCGACGCCGAGTCCGCCGATCGCCTGGGACACCACGAAATGGGCCAGCAGCAACTGGCCGAGGGCACCGTCACCGCGGGAGAGCCGGCGCAGCACCTCGACCTGGACCGAGGCGGGCAGGCCGGGCCCGCCGTGCGCGGCGGGAACCGGAACAGCGAGCAGTCCGGCCTCGGCGACCAGCCGAAGCTGCGGCAGCAGCGAGGTGTCGGTGCGCTCGCGTTCGGCGGCGCCGACGGCCAGCTCGGCCGCCACCGCGGCGGCTGCGGCGAGGGCCGCTTCGGGGGTATTCAGCAGTGGGATCGAGGAGGTGGTTTCAGCGATATCGATGGCCATGGCGCACGACGGTACGGTCGCCGCCGTCCCGCGCCGAGGGTTCTGAGCAGCACGAATGTATGTACTTCCGCCAGGTCTGCACACCCGCTGGAACGCATGCGTACCGTGGAACAACGGAAGGTAGGACAGAACATGAACGACCCGCTCATCGTCGACACCAGCAACGGACCCGTGCGCGGCATCAGCGACGGCGTCGTCTCGGCGTGGCTGGGCATCCGCTACGCCGCGCCGCCGACCGGCGACCTGCGCTGGCGGGCCCCGCAACCTCCGGCGCGCTGGACCGAGCCGGCCGACGCCACCGCCGTGGGCCCGGTGTGTCCGCAACCGACAGACCCGCGGATCCCGCTGGACCTGGGGGCCCCGCAGGGTGAGGACTGCCTGACGCTGAACGTCTGGGTGCCGGCCGGCGACGGGTCATCCAGCCGGAGCGAGCCCAGCCGGGGAAAGCCGGTGCTGGTCTGGGTGCACGGCGGCGCCTATGTGCTGGGCTCGGGCGCACAGCCGCTCTATCACGGCAGGGAACTGGCCGTCGGCGACGACGTCGTCGTGGTGACGGTCAACTACCGGCTCGGCGTGTTCGGCTTCCTCGACCTGTCCTCGTTCGGGGATGCCTTCGACACCAACAACGGCCTGCGCGATGTGCTGTTCGCGCTGCAATGGGTGCACGACAACATCGCCGGCTTCGGCGGCGACCCCGACCGTGTCACGCTGTTCGGCGAATCCGCCGGCGGCGGCATCGTCACCACCCTGCTGGGCAGCCCGGCGGCCGCCGGGCTGTTCCACCGCGCCATCGCCCAGAGTTCACCGGTCACCTCGGTGTACGACCAGGCCCGCGGGCGGCGGATCGCGAGTGAGTTCCTCACCGAACTCGGCCTGTCGGACCGCGACGCCGGGCAGCTGCCGAACCTGCCGGTCACCGCTCTGGTGGCGGCCTCCAAGCATCTGTTCAACGATGTCCCGGCGCGTGCCCCCGGGACCCTGGCGTTCGTGCCGATCATGGACGGGGACCTGGTGCCCGACTACCCGGTGCAGTTGGCGCGCGCCGGGCGCACGCTGCCGGTACCGCTGATCATCGGGACCAACGAGCATGAGGCGGCGCTGTTCCGCTGGATGAGGTCGCCTCTGCTGCCGATCACCCCGCAGGCGATCACGGACATGTTCACCGCCATCGCCGCCGAGCAGCCGGGTGTGCAGATCCCGAGCCAGTCGGAGATCGGCGCCGTGTACCGCGGCCGGGGAAAGAAGCCGGGGATGGGCGTGGCCCGCGACGTCGGCTTCCGGATGCCGTCGATCTGGTTCGCCGAGGGGCACAGCCAGGTCGCGCCGGTCTACATGTACCGATTCGACTGGGCCACCCCGATGTTGCGGGCGCTGCGGCTGGGCGGTGCGCACGCCACCGAGTTGCCCTATGTGTGGGGCAATCTGGTTGCCGGACCGAAGGACCCGACCTTCAAGCTGGGCGGCCTGGCGACCGGTAAGGCGGTCTCGCGCCGTATGCGGGCCCGCTGGACCAGCTTCGCCGCGGGCCACGAGCCGGCGGCGGGACCGGGCGATCCGGTCTGGCGCCCGTACCGCGCCGACGATCGGGCCACCCTGCTGATCGGCGCTGATGACGTGCTGGCCGACGATCCCGACCACGTGCAGCGCGCCACCTGGGGCGCCGAAGTGCTGAGTTTCCGATGACCGTTCTGGTTGTCCGCAGACCGGCCTCAGCGGCCGACCGAAGAAGTTAGGCTCACCGCCATGGACGCGTTGCTGGGGGTGCTCGACGCGCTGCCCCCGCAGATGCGCGACCCGGTGCTGTTCGCCATCCCGTTCTTCCTGCTGCTGTTGGTGCTGGAGTGGACCGCGGCACGCAAGCTCGCCGACCTCGAGCCCGCCGACCGCAGTCCGGCCGGGTCCTATCATCGCCGCGACGCGTGGGCGAGCCTGTCCATGGGCCTGGTCTCGGTGGCCACCACCGCCGGTTGGAAACTGTTGGCGCTCTTGGGTTATGCCGCGATCTTCGCCTACGTGGCACCGTGGCATCTACCCTCGGACCAGTGGTACACCTGGGTGATCGCGCTCGTCGGGGTGGATCTGCTGTTCTACGCGTATCACCGCACCGCGCACCGGGTCCGCCTCATCTGGGCGACACATCAGGCCCACCACTCCAGTCAATACTTCAACTTCGCCACCGCGCTACGGCAGAAGTGGAACAACAGCGGTGAGATCCTGATGTGGATTCCGCTGCCGCTGCTCGGGGTTCCGCCGTGGATGGTGTTCGCGAGCTTCTCGGTCAACCTGATCTACCAGTTCTGGGTGCACACCGAGCGGATCGACCGGCTCTGGCGGCCGGTCGAATTCGTGTTCAACACCCCGTCGCATCACCGGGTGCACCACGGCATGGATCCCGAGTATCTGGACAAGAACTACGCGGGCATCTTCATCCTGTGGGACAGGATCTTCGGGACCTACCAGGACGAGTTGTTCCGGCCGCACTATGGGCTGACCAAACAGGTCGACACCTTCAACATCTGGAAAGTGCAGACCCACGAATACGTGGCGATCGGCCGGGATGTCCGGGCCGCAAAGCGCTGGCGGGACAGGTTCGGCTACGCGTTCGGGCCGCCCGGTTGGGCACCGCGCGAGGCCGCGCGCTCGGTGTCCAGCAGCGCGGGCTGAAGTCTGCTCGCAAACACGGGCGGACCCCGTAGTCTCATGATGTGAAGACCGTTTTCGACGCCCACGTCGACCCCGCGCTCGTCGAACGTTCGCTTGCCGCAAGCACGTTCGCGCCGATGTGGCTCGACATCCAGCGGCCCGAGCATCCCGCGCTGACCGGGGCGGTGAGCTGCGACCTGCTGGTGATCGGCGGCGGCTACACCGGCCTGTGGGCGGCCCTGCACGCCGCCGAGCGCAACCCGGACCGCAAGATCGTGCTGATCGAGGCGAACCGGATCGGCTGGGCGGCGTCCGGGCGCAACGGCGGGTTCGTCGACGCCAGCCTGACCCATGGCGCCGAGAACGGAAAGTCGCGCTGGGCCGACGAGTTCGACACCCTGCAGGCGATGGGCCTGGAGAACCTCGACGGTATGGCCGCCGATATCGAGCGGCTCGACCTGGACGCGGAATGGCAGCGGACCGGCATGTTGTCGGTGGCCACCGAACCACATCAGGTCGACTGGCTAGCCGAGTCCGCGGCCGCGGGGGAGGGCCGGTTCCTGGATCAGGAGCAGGTGCGTGCGGAGGTCGCGTCACCGACCTACCGGGCGGGACTGTTCGAGCCCGACACCTGTGCGATCGTGCACCCGGCCAAGCTCGCGGTCGAGCTGGCGCGGGCCTGCCGGGAGGCCGGCGTGCACATCCACGAGCACACCCGGGCGGTCTCGGTGCAGTCGTCGGGCAGCGGTGTGCGGGTCGGCGCCGAGACGGCGGTGGTGAACGCCAAACAGGTGGTGCTGGCGACCAACGTGTATCCGAGCCTGGTGCGCCGAAACCGTTGGTACACAGTGCCGGTATATGACTATGTGCTGGCGACCGAGCCACTGACAGACGACCAGCTCGACCGGATCGGCTGGCGGAACCGGCAGGGCGTCGGGGACTGCGCGAACCAGTTCCACTACTACCGGCTCACCGACGACAACCGCGTGGTGTGGGGCGGGTATGACGCCGTCTACTACTTCGGGCGCCGGGTGGATGCGGTGTACGAGGACCGGCAGCAGACCTACCGCAAGCTGGCCGAGCATTTCTTCATCACCTTCCCGCAACTCGACGACATCCGGTTCAGCCACCGCTGGGCGGGCGCCATCGACACCAACACCCGATTCTGTGCGCACTGGGGGACCGCGCACCGTGGCCGGGTCGCTTACGTCAACGGATTCACCGGGCTCGGGGTCGGAGCCACCCGGTTCGCGGCCGACGTCTGCCTGGATCTGCTCGACGGGTCACCGACACCGCGCACCGAGTTGGAGATGGTCCGCAAGCGGCCGCTGCCGTTCCCGCCGGAACCGGTTGCCAGCGCCGGGATTCAGGCCACCCGGTGGTCGCTGGATCGTGCCGACCACTCCGCGGGCAAACGCAATGTGCTGTTGAAGACCCTGGACAAGCTGGGTCTGGGCTTCGACTCCTGACCGCTCGCACCCGATGTTCGCCGATTGTTCTGCTTCGGGCGAGCAGAACCGGACACCGCAGCCCCCACGGTCGTTAGGCTCGGCACATCAACTGTCGAAAGGGGAGAGCGACATGAGCGACAGACTTCAGAAGGGCGGGAAGCTCGCACAGGGGGAGTCGCTGACGTCCAAGAACGGGGCCTACCGCGTGGTCCTGCAGGACGACGGCAACCTGGTGCTCTACAGCGGCGACACCGCAGTGTGGTCCACGGAGACCAACGGCCAGAACGTGGTCCGGGCCGAGGTGCAGGAGGACGGCAACTTCGTGCTCTACACACCCGACAAGCCGGTCTGGCACACCGACACCAAGGGCGCCAAGGATGTCCGGCTGATCATCCAGGATGACCGCAACCTGGTGCTCTATGGCTTCGACGGGGTGGCCTGGGCCTCGGGTACGGAGACGACCGAAGCTCCGCCGGCGCCGGCGACACCGCCGCCCGCCGCGCCGGCCGCCGAGCC
>NZ_JBFUKN010000101.1:0-22274 GCF_056400845.1 Mycobacterium sp. P4_H6
TTCAAGCGCAGCTACCGCGATGTCGACATCCTGCTCGTCGATGACATTCAGTTCATCGAGGGCAAGGACGGCATCCAGGAGGAGTTCTTCCACACCTTCAACACACTGCACAACGCGAACAAGCAGATCGTCATCTCCTCGGACCGCTCCCCCAAGCAGCTGGCCACCCTCGAGGACCGGCTCCGGACCCGTTTCGAATGGGGCCTGATCACCGACGTGCAGCCCCCGGAGCTGGAGACCCGCATCGCGATTCTGCGTAAGAAGGCGCAGATGGATCGTYTGGACGTGCCCGATGACGTGCTCGAGCTGATCGCCAGCCGCATCGAACGCAATATTCGTGAGCTCGAAGGCGCCCTGATCCGCGTCACCGCTTTCGCGTCGCTGAGCAAGACCACGATCGACAAATCGTTGGCCGAGATCGTGCTGCGCGATCTCATCTCGGACTCCAGCACCATGCAGATCAGTACCGCGACCATCATGGCCGCCACCGCCGAGTACTTCGAGACCTCGATCGAAGAGCTCCGTGGGCCCGGTAAGACCCGTGCGCTGGCGCAGTCCCGTCAGATCGCCATGTACCTGTGCCGTGAGCTCACTGATCTGTCACTGCCACGTATCGGTGAAGCCTTCGGGCGCGACCACACCACCGTCATGTACGCCGAGCGCAAGATCCGCGACGGCATGGCCGAGCGGCGTGAGATCTTCGATCACGTCAAGGAACTCACCACCCGGATCCGCCAGCGCTCCAAGCGCTGAGCCCACTCTCGAGTCGTTCCGGCGACAAAAAATTTCGAAAAACTTGTGACCCGTTCGCACCACTCGTCACAAAAAATCGGTGTGGAAACTGCTGTGCACAACTTGCGTGAAACCTGTCGTCAACCCGGTGTGCACTCCACAATCACCGTGTTATCCACAGGGACCACCAATCCGCCCGATATTGCTCCACAACCTGCGCACACCCCCGGCGCGCCCGCGACCTGCACCGAGCAGCCTTCATCCACAGCTTCCACAGGACCTATTACTGTTGCTTTTATCTCTAGAAGGTTCATCTTCTAAAAGCAGGCTGTTGGGGACAGAGCTCGAACCACACCGATCGAGGCCCCTCCGGGGCTGCGCGCTTCGCGAGCGAATCGCTTTCAAGTTCGCGCCGAACGCTCTACGGTGGTGATTCGATACGCCGGTGCGATCGTCGACCAGTTCGCGACTACGCTCGGAGTGACACGGGGAATCCGCTGGTTGGTGCTGGTTGATGCGGTAGATCGAAGGGACGTTATGGACGTGGTGACGACGAATGTTGGTCTCACCGATTTGAAGTTCCGTCTGGTACGTGAGGATTTTGCCGATGCGGTGGCGTGGGTTGCCCGCAGTCTGCCGTCCCGGCCTACCGTTCCGGTGCTCGCCGGCGTGCTGCTGACCGGTTCCGATGACGGTCTGACCATCTCCGGATACGACTACGAAACCTCCGCCGAGGTTCGCGTCGCGGCTGAGATCGCTTCTCCTGGAAGCGCTTTGGTATCCGGTAGGCTGCTCTCGGATATCACCCGGTCACTGCCTGCCAAGCCCGTCGACGTCAGCGTCGAAGGCACCAGGGTGTCGCTGAGCTGCGGCAGCGCCCGCTTCTCGCTGCCCACCATGGCCGTCGAGGATTACCCGTCGCTGCCCGCGCTGCCCGATGAGACCGGGGTGGTGTCCGCCGAGCTGTTCGGCGAGGCCATCGGCCAGGTCGCCGTCGCGGCCGGCCGCGATGACACGCTGCCGATGCTGACCGGCATCCGCGTCGAGATTTCCGGCGACAAGGTTGTTTTGGCCGCCACCGACCGATTCCGCCTCGCCGTGCGTGAGCTGACCTGGTCGACGGATTCCGCAGGGGTCGAGGCGGCGGTGCTGGTGCCGGCGAAGACTTTGTCCGAGGCGGCCAAGACGGGCACCGACGGAACCGAAGTGCACCTGGCACTCGGTGCCGGTGCGGCCGTCGGTAAAGAGGGCCTGCTCGGTATCCGCAGCAACGGCAAGCGCACCACGACCCGGCTGCTGGACGCCGAATTCCCGAAGTTCCGTCAGTTGCTTCCGACCGAGCACACGGCGGTCGCGACCGTCGGCGTCGCCGAACTGACCGAAGCGATCAAGCGCGTGGCCCTGGTGGCCGATCGTGGTGCCCAGGTCCGGATGGAGTTCAACGAGGACGGCGTGAGATTGTCCGCAGGCGCTGACGATGTCGGTCGTGCCGAGGAAGATCTGCAGGTGGATTTCGCCGGCGAGCCGTTGACCATCGCGTTCAACCCGACGTATCTGACCGATGGTCTGGGTTCGTTGCGCTCGGAGCGTGTGACATTCGGCTTCACGACACCCAGCCGTCCCGCGGTGTTGCGTCCCGCGGGGGACAATGGTGTCGAGGCCGGCGCAACGGGGCCGTTCCCCGCCGCGCAGACCGACTATGTCTACTTGTTGATGCCGGTGCGGCTTCCGGGCTGACCGGCTGACCGTCGCGGAGGGATGCACGCATATGCAACTCGGGTTGATCGGGCTGGGCAAAATGGGCTTCAACATGCGGGAACGCCTGCGTGCGGGAGGCCACGAGGTGGTCGGTTACGACCCCCGCCCCGAGGTCACGGATGTGCCGACCTTGGCCGCGTTGGCCGAGGCTCTGCCGGCACCACGCACGGTGTGGGTGATGGTGCCCTCCGGTGAAGTCACCCGCACGACCATTGCGGATCTCGCGGAGGTGCTCGAGCCGGGTGACCTGGTGATCGACGGTGGCAACTCGCGCTACACCGAAGACGGTCTGCACGCGAAACTGTTGGGTGACAAGGGAGTTTCGTTCATCGACGCGGGTGTGTCGGGCGGCATCTGGGGTCTCACCGAGGGCTATGGGTTGATGGTCGGCGGCAGCGATGAGGACATTGCCCGCGCCATGCCGATCTTCGACACCTTGCGCCCCCCCGGCGAACAAGCCGACGGATTCGTGCATGCCGGCCCGGTGGGTGCCGGCCATTTCACCAAGATGGTGCACAACGGCGTCGAGTACGCGTTGATGACCGCGTACGCCGAGGGCTACGAGTTGCTCGCCGCGGAGGATCTGGTCAAGGATCCGCAAGCGGTGTACCAGGCCTGGACGAATGGCACGGTGGTCCGGTCCTGGCTGCAGCAGTTGCTGGCCAAGGCGTTGAAGGAAGATCCGGGCCTGGACAATCTGACCGGGTACACCGAAGACTCGGGTGAGGGCCGCTGGACGGTCGAGGAAGCCATCCGGCTGCGCGTCCCCGTTCCTGGTATCGCCGCTTCGTTGTTCGCCAGATTCCTGTCCCGGCAGGAAGATTCACCGACCATGAAGGCAGTTGCCGCGCTGCGCAACCAGTTCGGTGGCCATGCGGTGCAGCGGATTTCGGAATCCGGCTAGTTTTGTACGTACGCCATTTGGGATTGACGGACTTCAGGTCCTGGCCGCGGGTCGACCTGGAACTCGAGCCCGGACACACGGTTTTCGTCGCACCGAATGGCTATGGCAAGACCAATCTCATTGAAGCTCTTTGGTATTCGGCGACTCTGGGGTCGCACCGGGTGGCCTCCGACGCGCCGCTGATTCGCTCGGGCGCCGAGCGTGCGGTGGTCTCGACCATCGTCGTCAACGAAGGCCGCGAACTCGGTGTCGATCTCGAGATCACCACCGGACGCGCGAACAAGGCCCGGCTGAATCGCTCACCGGTCCGCAGCCCGCGCGAGATCCTGGGTGTCCTGCGTGCGGTGCTGTTTGCGCCGGAAGATCTGGCGCTGGTGCGCGGCGACCCCTCGGAACGCCGCCGGTACCTCGACGAGGTCGCGACCACCCGGCGGCCCCGGATCGCGGGTGTGCGCGCCGACTACGACAAGGTGGTCCGGCAGCGCACCGCACTGCTCAAATCCGCGGGGCCGGCACGCCACCGCGGCGACACCTCGATGCTGGACACCCTGGAGTCCTGGGACGGACATCTGGCATCCCATGGCGCCCAACTCATTTCGGCGCGTGTAGATCTGGTCAACCAGCTTGCACCCGAGGTGGAGAAGGCCTATCAGTTACTGGCACCGGCGTCGCGGCCCGCCGCGATCAGGTACCGGAGCTCGGTCGAGATCGTCGAGAATGAAGCGAGCGCGGGCACCGTCGATCCGGGGATCTACGAGTCCGCACTGCTCGAGGAATTGAGCCGCAAGCGCTCCGCAGAACTCGAACGTGGCGTCTGCCTGGTCGGGCCGCATCGTGACGATCTCGAGCTGCGTCTGGGCGAGCAACCCGCGAAAGGATTCGCCAGTCACGGCGAATCATGGTCCATGGCCTTGGGTTTGAGGCTGGCCGCCTACGAGCTGTTGCGTACCGAGGGTTCTGACCCGGTGCTGCTGCTCGACGATGTGTTTGCCGAGCTCGACAGTGCACGACGGAAGGCGCTGGCCAAGGTGGCGGCATCCGCGGAGCAGGTTCTGGTCACGGCAGCCGTCTCGGAGGATCTTCCCGCCGACTGGGACGTGCGCCGCATCGAGGTCGGCATGCGCGATGATGACAGCGGACGTATTTCGGAGGTGCTGACATGACCGCGGATGACGAGGTTCAGGGACCGCCCGATCATCTGGCCGGTCTGACCGGCATGGACATGGTGCGCCGGGCGCTCGAGGAGGCCCGCGGTGCCGCACGCAGCCAGGGCAAGGATGTCGGTCGCGGCAGGGTGTCACCCGCCAAGCGTGCGCCGGCGGCCGGCGGTAAGCGCCGGCGATGGTCGGGCCCCGGTCCGGACGCCCGTGATCCGCAGACGTTCAGTGCCGCCACCCGCGACCTCGCCCAGTCACGTGGCTGGTCCAAGCAGGTCGCCGAGGGATCGGTCATGGGTCAGTGGGCGACGGTCGTCGGCGACCAGATCGCCGACCATGCGGTGCCGACCAGCCTGCGCGACGGGGTGCTGACGGTGTCGGCCGAATCGACGGCCTGGGCCACCCAGCTGCGGATGGTGCAGGCCCAGCTGCTGGCCAAGATCGCGGCCGCCGTCGGGGACGGGGTGGTGACCTCGATGAAGATCCAGGGACCGGTGGCTCCATCCTGGCGCAAGGGCAACCGCAGCGTGCCCGGACGTGGCCCGCGGGACACCTACGGATAGTGGTCGCCTCAGGCCCTCGATACGCCGGAAAACGAGCTGCTTGAGCGTCCCGACGCTCCGATAGGCCAGAAATTCCGCGCACGGCGCGGTTAGGTAGGTGGAAACGCCGCTACAGATTCAGTCCTGACAGTGCGTAACGGTAGACTGTGGGGAGCTTTGCCGGCGGTATCGAACCGCCCCCCGCGAACCCCAAGGAGACGCGTCCAACGTGGCTGCCCAGAAGAACAGTGCCCCAACCGCATATGGTGCGGAGTCGATCAAGGTGCTCGAGGGCCTCGAGGCGGTCCGGAAGCGTCCGGGCATGTACATCGGATCCACGGGCGAGCGCGGCCTGCACCACCTGGTGTGGGAGGTCGTGGACAACGCGGTCGACGAGGCGATGGCGGGATTCGCCAGCAAGGTCGACGTCCGCATCCTGGAGGACGGCGGCGTCGAGGTCACCGATGACGGCCGCGGCATCCCCGTCGCGATGCACAGCACCGGCATCCCGACCGTCGATGTGGTCATGACCGTGCTGCATGCCGGCGGCAAGTTCGAGGAGGGCGCCTACCAGGTGTCCGGCGGGTTGCACGGCGTCGGGGTGTCCGTCGTCAACGCGCTGTCCACGCGCCTGGAGGCCGACATCCGCACGGACGGGTCCGAGTGGTTCCAGACCTACGAATACTCGGTGCCCGGCACGCTGCGCCAGGGTGAGCCGACGAAGAAGACCGGCACCACCATCCGGTTCTGGGCGGATCCCAACATCTTCGAAACCACCAACTACGACTTCGAGACCATCGCCCGCCGCCTCCAGGAGATGGCATTCCTGAACAAGGGATTGACCATCGACCTCATCGACGAGCGCGTCACCGCCGATGAGGTGGTCGACGAGGTCGTCAGCGATACCGCCGAGGCGCCGAAGTCCGCAGATGAGAAGGAGGCGGAGGCCAAGGGCCCGCACAAGGTCAAGCACCGCTCCTACCATTACCCCGGCGGGCTGGTGGACTTCGTCAAGCACATCAACCGCACCAAGACCGCGATCCAGCAGAGCATCATCGACTTCGACGGCAAGGGTCCCGGCCACGAGGTCGAGATCGCCATGCAGTGGAACGCCGGCTATTCGGAATCGGTGCACACCTTCGCCAACACCATCAACACCCATGAGGGTGGCACCCATGAAGAGGGTTTCCGCAGCGCGTTGACCACGGTGGTCAACAAGTACGCCAAGGACAAAAAGCTGCTCAAGGAGAAGGACGCGAACCTCACCGGCGACGACATCCGGGAAGGCCTGGCAGCCGTCATCTCGGTGAAGGTCAGCGACCCGCAGTTCGAGGGTCAGACCAAGACCAAGCTGGGCAACACCGAGGTCAAGTCCTTCGTCCAGAAGATCTGCAATGAACAGCTCAGCCATTGGTTCGAGGCCAACCCGGCCGAAGCCAAGACTGTTGTGAACAAGGCGGTTTCCTCGGCGCAAGCCCGGATGGCGGCGCGCAAGGCGCGGGAACTGGTGCGGCGCAAGAGCGCCACCGACATCGGTGGTCTGCCCGGCAAGCTCGCCGACTGCCGCTCGACGGATCCGCGTCTGTCGGAAGTGTATGTGGTGGAGGGTGACTCGGCCGGCGGCTCGGCCAAGAGCGGCCGGGACTCGATGTACCAGGCGATTCTTCCGCTGCGCGGCAAGATCATCAACGTGGAGAAGGCCCGTATCGACCGGGTGCTGAAGAACACCGAAGTCCAGGCGATCATCACCGCGCTCGGCACCGGCATCCACGATGAGTTCGACATCGCCAAGCTGCGGTATCACAAGATCGTTCTGATGGCCGACGCCGACGTCGATGGTCAGCACATCTCGACACTGCTGCTGACGCTGCTCTTCCGGTTCATGAAACCGCTCATCGAGAACGGACACGTCTTCCTCGCGCAGCCGCCGCTCTACAAGCTCAAATGGCAACGCAGCGAACCCGAATTCGCCTACTCCGACCGTGAGCGGGACGGCCTGCTCGAGGCCGGCCGGGCGGCAGGCCGCAAGATCAACACCGAGGACGGCATCCAGCGCTACAAGGGTCTCGGAGAGATGGACGCCAAGGAACTGTGGGAAACCACAATGGATCCCAGCGCACGGGTGCTTCGCCGGATCACCCTCGATGACGCGGCCGCAGCCGACGAACTGTTCTCCATCCTGATGGGTGAGGACGTCGAAGCCCGACGCAGCTTCATCACCCGTAACGCGAGAGATGTTCGCTTCCTTGACGTCTGACGCCCGTTGACCTTTCTCTTCCCATTCCCAGCTGCTCATAGACGAGCGAGGAGCACATGACAGACACCACCCTGCCCCCGGGCGACGACGGCGCAACCACCGATCGCATCGAACCGGTCGACATCCAGCAGGAGATGCAGCGCAGCTACATCGATTACGCGATGAGCGTCATCGTGGGCCGCGCACTCCCGGAGGTCCGCGACGGGCTCAAGCCGGTGCACCGTCGCGTGCTCTACGCCATGTACGACTCGGGCTTCCGGCCCGACCGCGGTCACGCGAAATCGGCGCGCTCGGTTGCCGAGACCATGGGCAACTATCACCCGCACGGTGACTCGTCGATCTACGACACCCTGGTCCGGATGGCCCAGCCGTGGTCGCTGCGCTACCCCCTCGTCGACGGCCAGGGCAACTTCGGCTCGCCGGGCAACGACCCGCCGGCGGCCATGCGTTACTGCGTCACCGGCGATGCAATGGTCCGGTTGCCGATGGGGCAGTCGGTACGCATCGACGGCATTGTGCCCGGACAGCGTCCGAACACCGATGCAGTGGTGGATCTGAAGGTTCTGGATCGACACGGCAATCCGGCGTCAGTGGACCGCGTCTTCCACTCAGGCGACCACGAGACCTTCACGGTGACCACGGATGAAGGATTCTCGGTTACCGGCACGGCCAATCACCCCTTGCTCTGCCTGGTGGACGTCGCGGGCGTTCCGACACTGTTGTGGAAGCTGACCGACGAGATTCGTCCGGGCGACGTCGTCGCGTTGCAGCGCACCCCGGCGACGGAGTTCGGATTCGACGATTGGCTGGCCGTGATGGAGGGCCTGCTCGCGGGCGCCTTCATCAGTGAGGGGTTTGTCTCGGAGAACCGGGCCGGGTTCAACAACCTGGACCGCGAGTTCTTCGACGTGGTGGTGGCAGCCTATGACGCCGTCGTCGGCGGTCCTCGGTACTTGTCCTCGCGCACAATCGCTTCCGGGTCACTGCTGC
Source organism: Mycobacterium sp. P4_H6 (assembly GCF_056400845.1). Taxonomy (NCBI): domain Bacteria; kingdom Bacillati; phylum Actinomycetota; class Actinomycetes; order Mycobacteriales; family Mycobacteriaceae; genus Mycobacterium; species Mycobacterium sp. P4_H6. The sequence continues at coordinate 8,341 of NZ_JBFUKN010000101.1, forward strand.
ACGAACTCGACATCCACAATGTTTCGGCTTTGAGGACGTCGCGTCTGGGTGAGTTGTGCAACCAGCGTTCTGCGGCCAAGGTTGTGCCGCAGTGGTTGTGGAATTCCACCACCGGGGTCAAGCGGGCATTCCTGCAAGCGTTGTTCGAGGGTGACGGTTCCTGCTCGAGCCTGCCCCGCAGTACGGTTCAGATCTCCTACTCGACCCGCAGTCGCCAACTGGCAGTTGACGTCCAACAGTTACTCCTCGAGTTCGGTGTCGTCTCGCATCGATATCGCCATGCGAATGGCGAGCACAAGGTCGTGATCACGAATCGCGGTCATGCGGAAACCTTCGCCGCCCAGATCGGCTTCGGGGGCGCCAAGCAGCAGAAGCTCCGTGAGATTCTCGGCGCACTGCCGACCGTCGCGGCCGGCTTGGATCGCGATTTCGTTCCCGGTCTCGGAGAGTTCATCCGTACGCATGGCGGCGGGCGCTGGGTCGACAAGGAGTGGCTGCGCAAGCACAACATCGACCGGTTGTCGCGCTGGCGGAGCGGGGGCGCCGAGATTCTGTCCCACATCGCCGATGCGGATGCCCGCGCCATTGCAGCCGACCTCACCGACGGCCGTTTCTACTACGCACGGGTCGCGAGCGTCACCGAAGCCGGTGTGCAGCCGGTCTACAGCCTGCGAGTACAGACCGATGACCATGCGTTCATCACCAACGGCTTCGTCAGCCACAACACCGAGGCCCGGCTGACACCGCTGGCCATGGAGATGCTGCGCGAAATCGACGAAGAGACAGTCGATTTCATCCCGAACTACGACGGCCGCGTGCAGGAGCCGACCGTCCTTCCCAGCCGGTTCCCGAACCTGCTGGCCAACGGTTCGGGAGGCATCGCGGTCGGCATGGCCACCAACATGCCGCCGCACAACCTCCGTGAGCTCGCGGAGGCCGTCTTCTGGTGCCTGGACAACTACGAGGCCGACGAGGAAGAGACGCTGGCGGCCGTGTGTGAGCGGGTCAAGGGTCCCGACTTCCCCACCTACGGCCTGATCGTCGGTTCACAGGGCATCCACGACGCGTACACCACGGGCCGCGGTTCCATCCGCATGCGCGGTGTCGTGGAGGTCGAGGAGGACTCCCGGGGACGCACGCTGCTGGTGATCACCGAGCTGCCCTACCAGGTGAACCACGACAACTTCATCACCTCGATCGCCGACCAGGTGCGCGACGCCAAGCTCGCCGGCATCTCCAATATCGAAGATCAGAGCTCCGACCGCGTCGGCTTGCGGATCGTCGTCGAGGTCAAGCGCGACGCCGTGGCGAAGGTGGTGCTCAACAACCTCTACAAGCACACCCAGCTGCAGACCAGCTTCGGCGCGAACATGCTGTCGATCGTCGACGGCGTGCCCCGCACGCTGCGCATCGATCAGCTGATCCGGCTGTATGTGGTGCACCAGTTGGACGTCATCGTGCGGCGGACCATCTACCGGCTGCGCAAGGCCAACGAACGGGCCCACATCCTGCGGGGTCTGGTCAAGGCACTCGACGCGCTCGACGAGGTCATTGCGTTGATCCGGGCGTCGGCCAACGTCGACGTCGCGCGGTCGGGCCTGATCGAGTTGCTCGATGTCGATGAGATCCAGGCGCAGGCGATCCTGGACATGCAGCTGCGGCGCCTCGCCGCTCTCGAGCGCCAGCGCATCGTCGACGACCTCGCCAAGATCGAAGCCGAGATCGCCGACCTCGAGGACATCCTGGCCAAGCCGGAGCGGCAGCGCGCGATCGTGCACGACGAGTTGGCCGAACTGGCCGACAAGTACGGCGATGACCGGCGCACCCGGATCGTCCCGGCCGACGGTGACGTCGCAGACGAGGACCTCATCGCCCGTGAAGAGGTCGTCGTCACGATCACCGAGACCGGCTACGCCAAGCGCACCAAGTCCGACCTCTACCGGAGCCAGAAGCGCGGCGGCAAGGGTGTTCAGGGCGCGGGGCTCAAGCAGGACGACATCGTCAACCACTTCTTCGTCTGCTCGACCCACGACTGGATCCTGTTCTTCACCACGCAGGGCCGGGTGTACCGGGCCAAGGCCTACGAGCTCCCGGAGGCGTCGAGGACGGCCCGTGGCCAGCACGTCGCCAACCTGCTGGCGTTCCAGCCAGAGGAGCGCATCGCCCAGGTCATCCAGCTCAAGAGCTACGAGGACGCCCCGTACCTGGTGCTTGCGACCCGCAAGGGGCTGGTCAAGAAGTCCAAGCTCACCGACTTCGACTCGAACCGTTCCGGTGGCATCGTCGCGGTGAATCTGCGCGATGACGACGAACTGGTCGGAGCGGTGCTGTGCTCGGCCGAGGAAGACCTGTTGCTGGTCAGCGCGAAGGGCCAGTCCATCCGGTTCTCGGCCACCGATGAGGCATTGCGTCCGATGGGCCGCGCCACCTCCGGCGTGCAGGGCATGCGGTTCAACGAAGAAGACCAGCTGCTGTCGCTGAACGTCGTCCGGGAGGGCACGTATTTGCTGGTCGCGACGTCCGGCGGTTACGCCAAGCGCACCGCGATCGAGGAGTACTCCGCGCAGGGCCGTGGCGGCAAGGGCATCCTCACCGTCCAGTACGACCCCAAGCGTGGCAGTCTGGTCGGAGCGCTGATCGTCGACGATGAGACCGAGCTGTACGCCATCACCTCCGGCGGCGGTGTCATCAGGACGGCCGCTCGCCAGGTCCGCAAGGCCGGGCGCCAGACCAAGGGCGTCCGCTTGATGAACCTGGGCGAGGGCGACACACTGATTGCGATTGCGCGGAATGCCGAAGGCGGCGACGAGTCTGACGGTGACGAGGTCGAGGGCGCCGAACCCGAAGCCATCGAACCCGACAGCACCGAGCCCGACGCAACGTGACGCGACGCCGCTGCCATCTCGGCACGGCCTGAGACAAGGAGCCGCTAGGTGACTTCACCGAACGAGCCCGGACACCCGCGTGCGGGCGAGGGCCCCGGCAGCGCCAACGGAGCGCCTGCCGGGCCGCCGGGACGCGCGGCCGCCGAGTCCGGCGACGTTCCTCCCTGGCAACGGGGACCGGCTGCCCGGGCGAACGGGCCGCGTCCGGCGGAGCAGGGCACCCCGCCCCGTCCCGCGGAGGCGCCCCGGGTCACCGAAGGGCAGCGGCCACCGGAGACGCCCCGGCCGACCGAGGCCCAGCGTCCCTCCGATGCGCAACGTCCGCCGGAAGCTCAGCGTCCGCCGGTGCGCTCCCCCGGCACCGATGCCCGCCTCGGACAGTTCATCTCCGGGGGCCCGAGCACGGCCAACCGGGACACCGAGGTCGTCCCGAGCCGTGCGCCGGAACGGCCCGAGGGCCAGCGTTCGGAGAATTACGCCAGCGAGCTGCCGGATCTGTCCGCGCAGTCGCGATCGGCCCGCCCGGCGAGCGYCCCCGCGCCCGCCGAGCAGCGCCCGCCGGCTCCGGCCGGCCGGGTGCAGGTGGCCAAGAAGTCTGCGGGCCCCGTGCGGGCGAGCATGCAGATCCGCCGGATCGATCCGTGGAGCACCCTCAAGGTCTCCCTGGTGCTCTCCGGCGCGCTGTTCTTCGTCTGGATGATCGCCGTCGCCTTCCTGTACCTGGTCCTCGGCGGCATGGGGGTGTGGACCAAGCTGAACAGCAACGTCGGTGACCTGCTGACCAGTGACAGCGGGACCGGCGGCGAACTCATCTCCAGCGGAACGATTTTCGGCGGTGCCACGCTGATCGGTCTGGTCAATATCGTGCTGCTGACGGCGATGGCGACCGCCGGTGCGTTCATCTACAACCTCATCACCGACCTGGTCGGCGGCGTCGAGGTGACCCTGGCGGATCGGGACTGATCCACGCGGTTTGGGCGATGGGCCGTGGTTACGGTAATCTCGTCGCTCGGCCGTAAAGGTTGTTACGGGCCTATAGCTCAGGTGGTTAGAGCGCTTCGCTGATAACGAAGAGGTCGGAGGTTCGAGTCCTCCTAGGCCCACGGAAGGGTATGCACCATGAGGCTGGTGTTGGTGGCGGTGCTGGCAGCCGTAGCGGTGATCGTCTACCGATCCCGGCACGGTGTCGAGGTCTGGCACACCACCGAGGACCGGCTCGCATAACCCCGAAAGGGGCCTTAGCTCAGTTGGTAGAGCGCTGCCTTTGCAAGGCAGATGTCAGGAGTTCGAATCTCCTAGGCTCCACACAAATCTCAGTCCCGCACGTGGTGTGAAACCGTTTGTGCGCCAATCTTTGCCACGCGCCTAGGGCCTCGGGGTCACCTCGACGCTCGGCGGCAGCGCGGACGGCTCGGGGCGCATCGAGCGCCGCACGATGGAGAACGTCACGGCCCCGACGGCCAGCACGCCCACCCCGGCGGCGACGAGCACGATCGGTCGCGGACGACGCTTCGAGCGCCGCGCCTCCTGGAACGCCTGGGGCAGGTTGGCGATGACCTCCTGGGCCGCGGCGAGCTCACCGGCCACCAYGTCCTGGGCGGTCTCCAGCTCCTCGCGGAGCTTGCCGCTGCGGTACTGGTCGCGCAGCCAGCCTGCCGACGAGCCGATGGTGCCTGCGGTGATCCCCACCGCTCCCCTGGTGATGTCATACGGGCCCACAGTCGAATACTTCAGGCCGCGGGCGAACCGTTCGCGGGGCGTCAACCGGGCGGTGGTCGTCTTCGCACTCATGACGGCAAGCCTATTCGCGTGGGGCCGGAGGYGGCCGCCGAACCGCGAATGGCAGACTGGATTCCGTGACGAGCCCCATTCAGACAGCGACCGCGACGCTGCACACCAACCGTGGCGACATCAAGATTGCCCTCTTCGGCAACCATGCCCCCAAGACGGTCTCGAACTTCAACGGCCTGTCCAACGGCACCAAGGACTACAGCACCGAGAACGCTTCCGGCAGCACGTCGGGCCCGTTCTACGACGGCGCAGTGTTCCACCGGGTCATCGACGGCTTCATGATCCAGGGCGGCGACCCGACCGGCACCGGCCGTGGCGGCCCGGGCTACCAGTTCGCCGACGAGTTCCACCCCGAACTGCAGTTCGACAAGCCCTACCTGCTGGCCATGGCCAACGCCGGACCGGGCACCAACGGCTCGCAGTTCTTCATCACGGTCGGCCCCAYGCCGCACCTGAACCGCAAGCACACCATCTTCGGCGAGGTCGTCGATCCCGAATCGCAGAAGGTCGTCGACGCCATCGCCACCACGGCGGTCGATCGCAGTGACCGGCCYAACGAGCCCGTCGTGATCGAATCCGTCACCATCTCCTGACGAAAACCCCTGAAACGCACGTTCGCCGGTTGCCGGTGAACGTGCGTTTTCTTTGGGATCGGAGCGGTGTGTCCGGCGACAGACACGCACGCTCGCGGGACCTTCTAGCGTGCGTAGCCGGCTTCGGTGAGCGCGTCGAGCACCTGCAGCGGGTTGGTGCCCAGGTCCCACCGGGTGAACACATACAGCCGGTCATCGGCCGTGTCGATCTCCAGCAGGCGCACCTTGCGCGCCAACCGGCGGAATTCGGTGATCCGGATCAGGGTGATGTCGTCCTTCGCCAGCACCCGGGTGTTCAGCCAGCCGCGGATCTCCAGACCGGCTCCGGTGATTGCCAGTTTCGGACGTGCGCGCCAGGAAGCTGTTGCAAACAGCATCAAACCCAGTGCGGCAACGCCGCCCAGGACACGTCCGGGAAGGTCTGTGACCACAGTCACAGCCACCAGGGCCATCGCGACACCGATGATTCCGATCCACACGATGCCGATAGTTTTGGGAGCCCAACTAGTTTGCTGGATCACGTCAGGACACCGTCTCACCGGGGGCTTTGAAGTTATCCACAGGCGCTATCCACAATGGGGATGAATCACAACGGTGTGATTGGGTTACGACCAGGTTGCGGTACGGGTAACGCACGACAGCAGTTTTGAATTCAAAACGGGCCACGCGTGCGTCAGCGCCACCGCATGGTGAGCAACAGTCCGGTGATCATGAAGGCAAAGGCGATCGCGTAGTTCCACGGGCCCAGATCCGCCATCCAGCCGAGCCAGGTCGGGGCGTCCAGGCCGGTCGCGCCCAGCTGGAAGACCAACAGCCACAGCAGGCCCACCAGCATCAGACCCACGAACAGCACCACGAACCACACGCTCGACGGGCCGGCCTTGACCTTGACCGGGGTCCGGCTCACCGGGTTGATGGTGAAGTCGTTCTTCTTACGGACTTTGGACTTGGGCATGGTTAACCTTTGAAGACGATGGAGAACGGCCGGGACTCGAACATGGATCAGAAACCTGAGCCTAACGCAGCCGCGCCCGCCGCCGGGAATTCCAACCGGCGCCGGTCGCTGTGGCGATTCGGTGTCCCCCTCGTGTGCGTCTTCGCCGGACTCCTGCTCTCCACCACCCACGGCGTATCCGGCGGCGACGAGATCCGCCGCAGCGACTCCCCCCGCCTGGTCGACCTCGTGCGTGAAGCCGGCGCGAGCGTGGACCGCCTGACCGCCCGGCGCGACGAGATGGTCTCCACGATCGACCACCACCACGGCGGCTCCCCCGGCGCCGATGCCGCGCTGGCCGCCATCACCCGCCGTTCGGACACCCTGGCCGAGCAGGCCGGGCTGGATCCGCTGCGCGGGCCCGGCCTGGTGGTCACCCTGAACGACGCCCAGCGCGATGCCGACGGCCGCTTCCCCATCGATGCCGCCCCCGACGACCTGGTGGTGCATCAGCAGGACATCCAGGCGGTGCTCAACGCACTGTGGAGTGCCGGCGCCGAGGGCATCCAGATGCAGGATCAACGCATCGTCGCGACATCGGCGCCGCTGTGCGTCGGAAACACCTTGCTGCTCAACGGACGCACCTACAGCCCGCCCTACGTCGTCACCGCCGTCGGCGACGTACCGGCCATGCAGGCCGCGCTGGCCGCGGCGCCGCTGGTGACGCTGTACAAGCAGTACGTGGTGCGGTTCGAGCTCGGCTACTCCGAACAGGTCCGCGACCAGGTGGAGCTGGTGGGCCACACTGCGCCGGTGCGGATGCGTTACGCCAAGCCCCTCGGTCCGCTCGGATACTAGAGTGCGCAGGCCAGTAGCCTGATCGCATGCAGGTTCTGGTCGTCGACAACTACGACAGCTTCGTGTTCAACCTGGTCCAGTACCTGGGCCAGCTCGGCGTGGACGCACAGGTGTGGCGCAACGATGACGCCCGGCTCTCGGATCCGGATGCGATCGCCGCGGAATTCGATGGCATCCTGCTCTCCCCCGGCCCCGGCACCCCCGAGCGGGCCGGCGCGTCGATCGCGCTGGTGGAGGCGTGCGCGTCGGCGCGCACCCCGCTGCTCGGCGTGTGTCTCGGGCACCAGGCCATCGGGGTGGCCTTCGGCGGCACCGTCGACCGCGCCCCGGAACTGCTGCACGGTAAGACCAGCGTCGTCCATCACATCGATGCCGGTGTGCTGCAAGGACTTCCGGAGCCGTTCACGGCGACCCGCTACCACTCGTTGACCATCTTGCCCGAGACCCTGCCCGAGGTGCTGGAGGCCACCGGCCGCACCGACAGCGGCGTCATCATGGCGGTCCGGCACACCGAGTTGCCGATCCACGGGGTGCAGTTCCACCCCGAATCGATCCTCACCGAGGGCGGTCACCGGATGCTGGCCAACTGGCTCGGCTACTGCGGAGCGGCACCCGATGAGGGTCTGGTCCGCAAGCTGGAAACCGAAGTCGCCGACACGGTCCGGGCGGCCACCGCTCGGGCCTAGGACTTTCCGGTCACATTCCGCTTCAGGAAGCGAAACTGATCGTGATGGAGTCCCGGTAGCCCACCCCGGTGCCCGGGGCCGGGCTCTGGGTCACCACCGCGTTGGAGCGCTGACCGCTGTTGTCGACGTTGGCGCCCTTGATGAGCACCCCGGTCCATCCCAGCGCGCGTAGGTTGGGCTCGGCGTCGACCCAGAACTGGCCGGACAGGTTCGGCATCAGGAACTGGTTGCCGCGCGATACCTGCATCTGCACCACGGCATCCTTGGGTGCGGGCTGACCCGGCGGCGGATTCAGGCCCACGACCTGGCCGGCCGGTGCGGTGTCATCCACCTCCACGGGCACCGTGTTCACAAAGCCCGACGCGGTCAGGATCTGGCGGCAGGTGTCCACGGACTGCCCCACGCAGTCGGGCACGACCACGCTGCCCGGACCGGTACCGACGATGATCGTGATGACGTTGGTGATCGCCGAGGTCGCGTTGGCCGGTGGGTTGGTGCCCAGCACCTTGCCCTTGAGTTCTGGGGTGGACTCCGATTCCGACGGCTGCACCCGGCCGAATCCGGCGTCGAGCATCTTGCGGGTGGCATCTGCCAGGGAGAACCCGCGGACATCGGGCACCGCGCGCTGCTCCGGTCCGCCGGAGACGTTGATGGTGATCTCGTCACCCGCCGCAACCGCGGTGTCGGCGGATGGGTCGGTGTCGATGACGTGGTCGGGAGGGACGGTGGAACTCGTCTTCAACGAGGTGCGGGTCTTGAAGCCCCGGTTCTGCAGGGCGGCGATGGCATCCGCGGACACCTGGCCGGTCACATCGGGAACCTGCACATCGCGCGGGCTGTTGCCGAAGGCGTTGATCGCGATGGTCACCACGACGGTCAGCACGGCCAGCACCGCGACCGCGATGAGCCAGCGCCCGATCGATCCGTTGCCCGACGACTGCGAGTATCCGGCGGCCGGGATGTGCTCGGTGGGCAGCGCGCGGGCGTGCGGACCGGTGTTGGTCAGGATGTTGGTGCGTTCGGCATCGGTGAAGATCTTCGGCGCCTCCGGCGCTTCGCCGCTGTGCACCCGGATCAGGTCGGTGCGCATCTCGGCGGCGCTCTGGTAGCGGTTCTCCGGGTTCTTCGACAGCGCCTTGAGCACCACCGCGTCCAGGCCGGGGGACAGGCCGGCGTGCCGGGTGGACGGCGGCACCGGGTCCTCGCGGACGTGTTGGTAGRCCACCGCCACCGGTGAGTCACCGACGAAAGGTGGCTCGCCGGTGAGGATTTCGTAGAGAACGCAGCCCAGGGAGTACACGTCGGAGCGGGCGTCGACGGACTCGCCGCGGGCCTGCTCGGGGGACAGGTACTGCGCGGTGCCGATGACCGCCGCGGTCTGGGTGACGCTGTTACCGCTGTCGGCCAGCGCGCGGGCGATGCCGAAATCCATCACCTTCACCGCGCCGGCCTTGCTGATCATGATGTTGGCGGGCTTGACGTCGCGGTGGATGATGCCGTGCTGATGGCTGAAGTTCAGTGCCTGGCAGGCGTCGGCGATGATCTCGATGGCCCGCTTGGGCTCCATCGGACCCTCGGTGTGCACGATGTCGCGCAGCGTGACTCCGTCCACGTACTCCATCACGATGTACGGCAAGGGTCCGTTGGGGGTGTCGGCCTCGCCGGTGTCGTAGACGGCGACGATGGCCGGGTGGTTCAGCGCGGCGGCGTTCTGCGCCTCGCGCCGGAACCGGAGGTAGAAGCTCGGATCGCGGGCCAGGTCGGCCCGCAGCACCTTGACCGCGACGTCACGGTGGAGCCGCACGTCCCGGGCGATGTGGACCTCCGACATCCCGCCGAAGCCGAGGATCTCGCCGAGTTCGTAACGGTCCGACAGGTGCTGGGGGGTGGTCATGGCGTCTCACTCGGGGGTGGCTCGGGCGGCACGCCGATGACGGTGGTGCTGGTGGAGGTCTCCTGCTGGGCGGGTTGGTCCCGCTTGTCCTGCGCGTTGACCACGATCAGCACGGCGATGATGATCGCCAGCGCCCCGAGCACACCGGCGGCCCACAGCAGGGCCCGCTGTCCTGGTGAGAACGTCCGGCGCGGTGGCGGCGGCCGGTGGCTTCCGGTGGCGGCCCGCGGGCGCGAGGCCGTGGGCGGGGGCCGGTACTCGGCGGCCGCTKCGGCACGTGCCTGGGTGACCGACGGGATGGCCGCGGGCGCGGCCCGTCCGATCGTCGGCGCGGAGTTCGGGCGCGGTGGCCGGCGTCCGGCGCGCACCGCGGCGACGGCGTCGGAGAACGGACCACCCGAGCGGTACCGGTGGTTGGGCTCCTTGGCCAGCGTGATCTCGATGAGCTCGCGCACGTTGGGTGGCAGGTCCGGCGGCAGCGGCGGCGGGGTCTCCTTGATGTGCTTCATCGCCACGGTCAGGGCGCCGTCACCGGTGAACGGGCGCTTGCCCGATACGGATTCGTAGCCGACCACACCGAGTGAGTAGACGTCGGAGGCGGCGGTGGCGTCGCGGCCCAGGGCCTGTTCGGGCGCGATGTACTGCGCGGTGCCCATCACCATGCCGGTCTGGGTGACCGGTGCGGCGTCCACGGCCTTGGCGATGCCGAAGTCGGTGAGCTTCACCTGGCCGGTCGGGGTGATCAGGATGTTGCCGGGTTTGACGTCGCGGTGCACCAGCCCGGCGGTGTGCGCGACCTGCAGCGCGCGACCGGTCTGCTCCAGCATGTCCAGGGCGTGGCGCAGCGACAGCCGTCCGGTGCGCTTGATGACGGAGTTCAGCGGCTCACCGTTGACGAGTTCCATCACCAGGTAGGCGGTGCGGCCCTCGCCGGCCTCGATCTCGGTCTCGCCGTAGTCGTAGACGCTGGCGATCCCGGGATGGTTGAGCATCGCGACGGTGCGCGCCTCGGCGCGGAACCGTTCGACGAATTCGGAGTCCTCGGAGAACTCGGCCTTGAGAACCTTGATCGCGACCTGGCGGCCGAGGCGGGTGTCGAGTCCTTCCCACACCTGTCCCATACCGCCGGTGGCGATGAGCCGCTGCAGCCGGTACCGGCCGGACAGCGTCACTCCCACCCGGGCCGTCATGATGCCTCCCGGAGTGCGGCGGCGATGGTGGCCCGCCCAATCGGGGCGGCCACTGCGCCGCCGGTGGCGGACAATCGGTCTCCGCCATTCTCCACGAGGACCGCGACGGCCACCTTCGGGGCTTGCGCCGGCGCGAACGCGATGTACCAGGCGTGGGGCGGGGTGTTGCGGGGATCCGTGCCGTGCTCGGCTGTGCCCGTCTTGGATGCGATCTGCACGCCGGCGATGGCTCCCTTCTGCTGTGTCACCTGCTCGGCGCCGACCATCAGATCGGTAAGTGTAGCCGCGACCTGCGGTGACACCGCGCGTCGCTGTTCGGTGGGGGCGGTGGTGGCGATATTGGACAGGTCCGGTCCCTTGAGGGTATCGACCAGATATGGCGTCATGGTGACGCCGTCGTTGGCGATGGTCGCGGCCACCATGGCGTTCTGCAGCGGGGTCACCGCGACATCGCGCTGCCCGATGCTGGACATGCCCAGCGCCGCGCCGTCGCTGATCGGGCCGACAGTGGACGCCGCGACCTGCAGCGGGATGGGTGCCGGCGGCGAATCCAGGCCGAACGCCTGCGCGGTGGATTTCAGCTTGTCGGCGCCGGTGTCGAGCCCCAGCTCGACGAAGGCGGTGTTGCAGGACCGGGCGAACGCCTCACGCAACGACGCGGTCGGACCGTTGCCGCAGGCCGAGCCGCCGTAGTTCTCCAGCGTGGCGGTGCTGTCGGGCAGCGGGATGCGCGATGCCGAGGTCAGCTGGGTGTCCGGGGTGCTGCCGGACTGCAGCGCGGCGGCGGTGGTGATGACCTTGAACGTGGAGCCCGGGGGGTAGGTCTCGGCGATGGCACGGTTGACCAGCGGGGCGTTCGGGTCGTCGCGCAGCTGGTCCCAGGTGGACGTCTGCACCGCGCCGTCGTGGCTGGCCAGCTTGTTCGGGTCATAGGACGGTGAGGACACCATCGCCAGGATCTTGCCGGTGGAGGGCTCGAGCGCCACCACCGCGCCCTTGCACGGACCGTCGCAGCCCTCGGCCATGGCGTCCCAGGCGGCTTCCTGCACGTCGGGCCGCACCGTGGTGTCGACGGTGCCGCCGCGCGGGTCGCGGCCGGTGAAGAAGTCGGCCAGCCGCTTGCCGAACAGCCGCTCATCGGAGCCGTTGAGCACGGGATCCTCGGCGCGCTCAAGGCCACTGCTGGAGTAGCCCAGTGAGTAGAAGCCGGTGACCGGGGCGTAGGTCTGCGGGTTGGGGTAGACCCGCAGGAAACGGAACCGGCCGTCGGTGGACACCGAGTAGGCCAGCAGCTGACCGCCTGCGGTGATCTGGCCGCGCTGGCGCGAGTACTCGTCGAGCAGCACCCGCTGGTTGCGCGGATCGGCGCGGTACCCGTCGGCGGTGAACACCTGGGTGAGGGTGGCGTTGGCCAGCAGCAGGACCACCAGTGCCATGAAGACGACCGACAGCCGGCGCAGCGAGTTGTTCATACGCGGCCGATCACTTCGGTGGAAGCGGCCGCGATGGGCGCCGGGTTGGGCGCCCGGGTGGTGTCGATCGGGCGCCGCGCCGCGTGCGAGATGCGCACCAGGATGGCCAGCAGCACATAGTTGGCCAGCAGCGACGAGCCGCCGTAGGACATCCACGGTGTGGTGAGCCCGGTGAGCGGGATCAACTTGGTGACCCCGCCGACGACGATGAACAGCTGGATGGCCAGTGTGGAGGCCAGCCCGGCGGCCAGCAGCTTGCCGAAGCTGTCACGGACCGCGAGGGCCGTGCGCAGCCCCCGGATGATCAGGATGGTGTAGAGCATGAGAACGCCTGCGAGACCGACCAATCCGAGTTCCTCGCCGATCGCGGCGATGATGAAGTCGGTGGAGGCCGCGGGCACGGTGCCGGGCTGCCCGTTACCCAGGCCGGTGCCGAAGATGCCGCCGGTGGCGAAGCTGAACAGCGACTGGACCATCTGGTAGCCGGCGCCGTCCGGGTCGGCGAACGGGTCCAGCCAGTTCTGCACCCGCACCCGGACGTGTCCGAACAGCTGGTAGGCCACCACGCTGCCCGCGGCGAACAGGGCCAGGCCGATGACCACCCAGGACAGCCGGTCGGTGGCCACGTACAACAGCACCAGGAACGAGCCGTAGAGCAGAAGCGAAGTGCCCAAATCCTTTTCGAAGACCATTACGCCCACCGAGGCGATCCAGGCCACCAGCAGCGGGGCGAGGTCACGCGGGCGCGGCAGGTCCACACCGAGGACGTGCTTGCCGGCGTTGGTGAACAGTTCGCGCTTGGACACCAGCACCGCCGCGAAGAAGATCAACAGCAGGATCTTGGAGAACTCGGCGGGCTGAATGGAGAAGCCCTCGAAGCGGATCCAGATCTTGGCGCCGTTCTGCTCGGAGAACCGGCTCGGCAGCAGAGCCGGAATGACAAGCAGCACAAAGCCGATGAGGCCGCAGGTGTAGCCGTAGCGGGCCAGCATGCGATGGTCGCGCAGCAGCGCCAGAACGGCGCAGAACGCGGCCACCCCGACCAGGGTCCACAGCATCTGCTGGTCGGCGTTGCCGCCGACGGTGTCCAGGCTCAGCTCACGCTGAGCGAGGTCGAGGCGGTGAATCATGACCAGCCCCAGCCCGTTCAGCAGTGCGACCACCGGCAGCAGCAGCGGGTCGGCGTAGGGCGCCCAGCGCCGGATCGCCAGATGCGCGGCGCCGAACAGGGCGAGGTAGCCCAGGGTGTACTGGGCCAGATCCCAGTCCAGGCCCTGCTCCTGATTGGCCTCCACGATCAGCAACGCCACGGTGGTGATCACCGCGGCGAAAATCAGCAGGGCCAGTTCGGAATTGCGCCGATTGGGCAGGGGAGGGGTGACGGAGACCGGTGACTGTGGCTGGGTCGACGAGGTCATGACGCCGTCCGGCAGTTGGTGCCCGGCTCCGGCGGTGGTGGGGGCAGAGCCGTGACTGTCGGGGAAGGAGTCGGACGCGGCGGCGGYGGCGGTGCTGCGGTGGTCGGGGTCTCCGGCGCGGGTGTGGCCGGCGGAGGCGCGGCCGAGGTCGCGGGCGGCGGGGTGGCCGGGCGCGGTGTGCCCGAGGTGGGCGGCGGGGGAGTCGCGGGGGCC
>NZ_JBFUKN010000102.1:0-21885 GCF_056400845.1 Mycobacterium sp. P4_H6
TGCGCGTTTCGCCCCGGACGAGGAGATCTACGTCGAGGACCGCGCCTACACCGAGYCCGTCATCGGTAACCGCAGGCGCAAGGACGTGCAGGACAAGGAGTCCAAGTGAGCACCGACCACGGCGGCACCGAGATGCACCCGGAGGTGGCGGCGGTGCTGCGCCAGGCCGGTCGTCTCCAGGAACTGATGGACCAGCAGCTGCACAAGATGGCCAGCGAGTCCTTCACTGCGACAGATGAGTCCGAGACCGTCGAAGTGACCCTCAACGGGCATCATCACCTCGTCGACGTGTTCATCGCCGACGGCACGCTACGGCTGGGGACCGGCACGGTAGAGCAGCGGCTCAACGAGGCACTGCTCAATGCGACCGCCGAGGCGGCCGAATCGATTGCCGTCGACCAGGACCGCCTCAACGAGGCGGTCGCTGAGATCACCCGGACGGCGCCCTAGAACCGCAGGTTGCGCAGCAGGTCGTAGACGCCGGCGATCCACAGCAGCAGCGGTATCACCGCAGCGATCGAGGCGCCGTCGAGCAACTCGAAGATCCGCTTGGTGACCGGTGAGAGCCGATTGACGTTGTCGGTGGCCGCCACTGTGATCAAGGCGACGAGCGCGATCAGCAGGTAGAGCGCCAGCACCAGCCAGGCCCGGTCCGGGTACCACTGGCACAAGCGGACGGCCACCCCGGTCGGCACGGCGACGGTCACCGCCATCAATGCCCAGGCACACCATCTTTCGGCGTACAGCCGGGACCGAAACCCGCAGATGACGGTGACCAGTCCGGCCACAATCATGCTGTGTAGGAAGAAGTGCCCCTGCACCACCACGGAGATGGCTCCGGCCGCCAGCACCACCGCGCCGGCGGTGAGGAAGCCGATCAGCAGCTGTTTGGAGAGCTGGCTGCGCTCGGTGAGCCGGGCCGCCGAATCCGGCACCGAGGCGATGATCGCCTGCCAGGTCGGGGATTCCTCGTCGGCGATATCGGGCCGCGAAACCGGATCCAGCAGTTCGTCATTGGTCACCGCTTCGCCGGGGGCCGGGATCGGCGGCAGGGCGATGCGCGCCACCGCGACAGTCAGCTTCGCGGCATTGGTCACCACGATCAGACCGAAGGCGATGGCACCGGCGGGCACCCATTCGTGGCCGCCGTATCCGAAGGCAACGGCGGCCGCGGTGATGGCCACCGTGAGTACCGCGAAGAACGAGGCCACGTTGGCGCGCTTACGCGGTCCACCGCGGGTGGACAAGGTGAACAACAGTGTCAGAGCGGCCGCGGCGGCCAGTTGTGGGGCGCCCAGCCCGTCGGCCTCACGTGGCAGCGGCACCGCCAGTGCGGCGGCGGCGGCCAGCGGTGGCAGGGCGGCCAGCGTCAGACTCTCGGCCAGATCGATGCTCTGATAACGGTTCTGCGACAGCATGGCGCCGCCCAGCAGTCCCAGTCCCAGCACCGCGAGCGCCAGCGCCCACCACCACGACTGCCCGGACTGCGTCCAGGCGACCAATGCGGTGAGTGTCCCGATCGTCGAGACCGTCGGGATCGCCAGCCCCACGAACCGGTTCAGCGCGTTGCGGTCGAACTCCGGGGACTCGTCGAGCACCGCGATGGCATCGATGACGTCCTCGACCAACGGCCGGTACCGTTCGGTGCGGCTGACCGACACCAGGGTCAGCAGCGCACCGTCCACGACACCCGCGTCATCCAGCGATTCGCTCGCCTTCAGCGGGGGCGCGCCCGGACGCGCGAACGCCCAGACACCTTGGGCTTTGAAGTCGAAGCCCGCCAACACATCTGCGGGCGCATCGTCCAGCAGTTCTGCGAGCACCGCCACCGTCTCATCGATGTAGGTGTCGATCGGCGCCGACGCCGGCAGCACCAGGTCGGTCATCCGCCGACCGGTCAGGATGGTGACCCTGGTTGTCGACGGTCGGCCCGGAGTGATGGCCGACTGCCCCGGCGACGTTGCGGTGGCGGTCAACGCCGTTCGAGCCGGTCGAAGTCGTCGGACAACGAGGCGGCCAGTTCCAGGATCCGACGCTGGAAGGTCTGGCCGAGCAGGTCCAACTGGATCTCCGTGCCCGCGGCGATGTGCTTGTCCCAGGGCAGCACCACCACGCGGCCGGGCGCGACGTGCCGCTCGAACTGCTGCACGAGATCTTCGACATCGATGTTGGTCTTACCCGGGGTGACATGGTTGATGACCACGCAGGAGCGGCCCAGCAGATCCTGGTATCCGTTCTGTCGCAACCAGTCCATCGTCACCGCCGCCTGCCGCGCTCCGTCGATCGAGGCGCTGGCCACGATGACCATGCCCGACACGGTCGAGAGCACACCCCGCGAGGACGGGGTGAACAGACCGGCGCCGCAGTCGGCGAGTACCAGGTTGTAGTACCGGGACACCACACCGACGGCGGCTTTCCAGTCGTCATCGTTGAACTCGCGACGGGCGGCGCTGTACTCCTCGGAGGACAGCACCTCGAGGTTGGCCGCGTTCATGCTGGTGTAGGCGCGGATATCGTTGTACCGGGACAGTTCCTTGTCCGACAACAGATCCGATACCGTCGCCGCGGACTGCCTGCCGGCGCGGTCGGCGAGGTTGCCGCCGTCGGGATCGGCATCGATGGCCAGGATGCGGTCTCCGCGGACGCGGCTCAGGGCCGAGCCCAGCGCCACCGTGACCGCGGTCTTGCCCACTCCACCCTTGAGACCGAACACGCCGATCTGGTAGGAATCCCTGGCGTTTCGGCGGACGCGGGCCTGCAGGTCCATCTCGTAGATCTCGTCCGGTGACGGGCCCATGTTGATGCGGGTGAACATGTAGAGCCAGTGCCGCCACCCGCGCTGCGATGGCATCTTCACCGCGGAGCGCACACCGACATGGGACAGCGCATCGATCGCGCGGTGGTTGCCGATGGTGGCCGCCGAGGTAGGTGCGGGCTGCCCGATCGGTGCCGGGGCATTCGCCTGGGGCCACGCCGATTCCGGCACCTCACTGAAGTGCTGGCTGGGAGCGGGCGCCGGGGCCGACCGCGGTTGCGGCGCGGGGGCGGCGTACTGCTGCTCGAATCGGGCACCGGCGGCGGGGTTGGACTGCGGGGTGCGCAGCAGCCCGTTCTGCACCCGCTGCGGACCCGTCGAGTGCGTCACCGGGATCTGGCTGGTGACCTCGCTCGGACGCGGTGGTGGCGCCGCGGTCGGCGGTGCCGCCGAACTCTGTGTCGGCGCGATCGGCATGGGCGGGGCTGCGTGCTCTCCGGTGTAACCCGAACCACCTGCGCCGGAACCGGATGCGTTGACCGGCATCGGCGCGGCACCCGCGGACGATCCCCCCTCGCGGTGCGCGGCGGCATCCTCGTCGGCCGCGTCGGCGGCACCGGAAGAATGGAAGAGCCGGTCATAGTCGGCCGACATATTCACCTCTCAGAGTAGTGCGGTGGCACCAACGCACAGGGTGGGCGGACATGCCAGAGGCTAGTCCGCCCACCCGACGCCGTGTGGTACTAGGCGAACATCCCGGTGACGCCATGCTCGACCTGCTGCATGTTCTGTCCCGAGTCGCTGATCGTCTGCGCGAGATTCTGCAGCGCGGCGTTCAATTCGGCCGACGTGCTGTCCCACCGCGCCTGGACGGCCTGGTAGGCCTCCGAGCCGGAGCCACCCCACACCGAGGCCAGCGACGCGAGCGATGCCTTGCCTTCGTCGAGCAAGCCCTGGGTGACGCCGACCGCGCCGTGGATCTCGCCGGCAGATCCTTCGATGCCACCGAACTGCCAAACCTGAGGTCCTGACATGTTTATCTCCTTCTGAAAGTTGTTGAGGTCAGAGGTTCATCGCCGACGACAGCGTCGCGGCATTGTCATCGTCGGCGGATGTGTACTGCGTGCCGGACGTCTGGATGTTCTGCGTGATGTCGTTCAGTTCCTGAACCTGCCGTGCTGCCGCCTCGTGGAAGCGCAGCAGCGCCGCCTGCGCCGCGGTGCCGGCCTGGCCGACCATCTGCGCGGCCAGTGCGCCACCGGTGGATTCGACATTGGCGATGACGCCCTTGAGCTCGCCGGAGATGCTCTCGAAGTTGGCTGCCTCCTTGGCGAGGACAGCGGCATCTGTATTCATCTGTGCCATGCTCGGTACTCTTTCTGTTTTCCTGTGTCCTCACCACGGGTGGCGAGTCTTCCAGCCCCCTCGGCCGGGAAGTCATGTGTTGGTGGAGGATTCACCAGTCGTCGTCCTCGTCTTCGTCTTCGCCCAGATCGTGGGCCAGCTGCGACGGCGTTGCCAGGCTCTGCCTGTTGCCCCCACGCTTACCCGCGCTGCCCATGCCCCCCATCGGGCCGCCGCCGGCACCGGCCCCGGCACCCACGGGCGCCAGACCCGCACCCGCACCACCGGCAGCCGCACCGGTCGGTACTGCAGCCCCGGCCGTCGGCTGGGCGACCAAGCTGTTCATCAGGGGCGTGCTCGCCAAGGTGCCGCCCGCGCCCGGTAGCGACGCTGCCCGCACCAGACCCGCCCCGCTCGCCGGGCCCGCCCCGCCGGCGAGCGGATGGTTCGAGAACGGGCTCGCGCCCATCAACCCGAACTGCGCGCCGTTGTTCACTCCGCCCGAGCCCATCTGGCCGAACATCGAACTCACCTGCTGCAACGGCGCCACCAGCTGCTGCATGSGTTGGGCGACGGTCTGCATCATCTGCTGCGGTGCCTGCATCGCCATGGAACCCAGCTGCGAACCGATCTGCATCCCCATCTGAGCGCCCTGCTGCACGCCTTGCATCAACTGCTCGGGTTCCCCCTGGGCCTGTTGCGCAGTGTTCTCCGCCTTGCGCGATTGATTCTGTGCCGCGGCCGCCGAGAAATTCGCCTGTGCGGCAGCACGCCCGGCGTGCAGGCCGGCAGATTCCACCGAGGCCTGTGCGGTGACATGACCGAAGGCCATCTCGCGCATGACCGAACCCGGCAGTGTCGCCGCGATCCGGCCGGTGGACATACCGAGTGCGGCCTCACCGACGCCGGGCACCACCATGGGCTTGAGCGGCGGGACCGGTTCGAACACGGTATTGGCGGCCGTCTCCAGCTGGTAGCCGTGCATCGCCACGGCGGCCTGCGTCCACATCCGGACGAAGTAGTCGAACTCGTTCACGCCGATCGGTACGGCATTGACTCCGAGAAAGTTGGTCGCCTCGAGCACCGCGTGGGTGACGTGGTTCATCTCGATCTCGACGAGCGGCGGAGTGACGGCCATCGCCAGCAAATACGAGTTTGCCTGCGCGATGGCCTGCATTGCCCGCTTCTGCGCCTGCAGCGCACTGGTCCGCAGCCACACCACCATCGGCATGGTCGAGGAGACCGCCCGCTCGCTGGCCCCGCCCTGCCATGACGCTGCCAGTGACGCCAGGCTCGCCGACAGTTCCTCTGCCTGGGTCTCCATCGCGATGGACAGCATCTCCCAGGCGGCCGCCGCCTGGTACATGGGCGCAGCGCCGGCACCGACCATCAGTCGGCCGGTGTTGATCTCCGGTGGCAATGCCGCGTAAAGCATCGGCACAATTGCGGGTACCGTCGTCATAGTTTGCTGTGCCCAGTCTCGTAGTGGACGGCGGAAAACCGATCAGGAAAGCGTGGCCGCGGACTCGGCATCCACCGTCGTGTAGATGCCGGTGGCTTCCAGGTACGCCGCACCGGTGCGGGCCAACTCCTGCTGCGCATACGCATTCAGCGCTGCCATCTGCACGCTTTCGCTGGCGAATGCCATCACGGCCTGCGCCGAAACCTCTTCGGCACCGGCCGGGATCAAGGCAGCAGCCTCGGTGGTGGCGGCGGTGCCGGTGGCAAGGCCCCGCGAACCATTTGCGATGACCTGATTACCGACACCCAGAACCCCGGGATTGTGTTGCAGCGGTTGCATTTGCAGATCCTCCTCACAGATTCCAAACGTGCTGGAAAAGCTCATGTAAAGGGGGGACGCAGCTGTTGCTCCGTCGCATCAGAATCGTTCCCCCGACTCGTTTGCTAGCGCGTTGCCGACCATTTTGCTGAGCGGCTCAGATTCCATACTAACCGCGGTTTGGGGGTGCTCAACACACTTATTCTTCGGGGGGGTCGATATACGCCGCCTGCACCACTTCCTTGCCGTCCGGCGACACCAGAAGGGCCTGGCCAGGGGGCCTGCGCTTGAGCTTGAACTGGCTCGACGGGAACTCCGTCTTGTCACCGGACAGGAACAACGTCGGGGACCCTGCCCCGAATGCGGCGCCGACGAACTTGTCCATGGTGGCCCGATGCGCCTGGCTCATCTGACACGTCACGACGACGTGTAGACCGATATCGGCAGAGGCCGGCAACAGCGGCGCGAGTGGAGCCATCGGTGGGACCATGCCGCCGGCCGCGACGATCATGTGCCAGTCATCGACCAGCAGCACCACGTCCGGCCCCGTCCACCACGACCTGGCACGCAACTGCGCGGTGGTCAGGTCGGGCGGGGGCAATCGCTTCTTCAGGTTGACGGCCAGCGCCTTGATCGACTCGTCGAGTGAGGCGCTGTTGCGATTGACCGCACCCGCGTCGAGCAGGTGGCTCTGTGGCACCGCATCCAGCAGGCCGGATCGATAGTCGGCCAGCATGAACCGGACCTGGGTCGGGTCGTTGCGCGCGCAGATGGCCTGCGCAACGGCGGCCGCGATCGTCGTCTTGCCCGACTTCGGGGCGCCGAATATCAGCAGGTGCGGTGTCACCGACATGTTGTTGTAGGCGACCGACAGATCGGATTCGCGGATACCGACCGGCACCGTCCATCGGGTCCGGTAGTCGGCGTCCGGGCCCGGCGGGGCCGGGTCCAGTTCGTGCAGGTGAATGCGCTCCGGCAGCACCCGCACCCGAGGAGCCTCATCGGTGTGCAACGAGGCGATGTGGTCCACCGCGGCAGTGATGGCCGGCACGATGTCGGCCGCGCTGTGCACGCCGTCGAGGCGGGGCACACCCATCATCAGGTGATGCTTCTCCATCGAGATGGCCCGCCCCGGCCGGTTCGCCGGAATGTCGCGGGTCATCCGGTCGACCTGGGTCTCGTTGACGTCGCCGAGACGGAATTCGACCTTGGTGCCCAGATAGTCACGGACGCGCGACTTCAACTCGGTCCAGCGCGGCGTGGAGATGATGGTGTGCACCCCGAAGGCGAGTCCCTGCCCGGCGAGATCCTGCACCACCGGCTCCAGGTCCGGGAACTCCGAGACGAACGCGGGCCAGCCGTCGATCACCAGGAAGACGTCCCCGAACGGATCGGCCGACGCCGGATGGTTGGGGTCATCGCGCATCTGCCGGTAGGTGGCGATGGATCCGACGCGGTACTGCTTGAACATCGCTTCCCGCTGTCGCAGCACCGCTTTCATCTCGGCGACGGCGCGGTTGACCCGGTCGGGTTCGGAACGGGTGGCCACCCCGCCGACATGCGGCAGGTCCTCCAGATACATCAAGCCGCCGCCACCGAGGTCGATGCAATAGAACTGCACCTGCCGTGGCGTATGCGTGGCCGCCGCCGAAAGCACCAGCGTCTGAAGGAATGTCGACTTGCCCGTCTGCGGGGCACCACCGATGGCGATATTGCCCGCCGCCGCGGACACGTCGATGCCCCATACCTCCTGGCGGTGCCGGCGCGGCTCATCCATGATGCCGAGACCGAAGCGCAAGGGCTGACCGTGATCGCGTTCCACGAGCTCGTTCACCGGCGTCGGATCGGTCAGCGGCGGCAGCCACATCTTGTAGGCGCGCTCCTCGCCGGTGGCCAGCTGACCCAGCACCACTTCGCGGAGGACACGCGGCTCTTCTGCTGTCGTCATCGCGACGTCACCTCCGTCGCATCCATCATCGGTGCGGCCGTGAACGGCTGGATGCGCACCTGACTGGGCGCGTGGGGCCGCGGAGCCACGTCGCCGTCGGCGGTGATCGCCGACGCCGGAACGTAATTGGTGCCGGTGTAGACGCTGCGGAACTTGACCGGATCTTCCATGCCGACCCGCAGAAAGCCCACGCCGCTCTCTTTGTTGGTGATGTACTGCGCCTCCGGAGTGCCGATCACGGCCTTGGACTCGGCGGAGCTGGTGGTGCGCAGCGCAATTCGATAGGTCAGGTTGGGTTCGAGCTTGTCGATCCGCACCCCGCCGGTGTTCAGCGACTGGGTCGCCAGCAGCAGGTGCACCCGCAGCGACCGGCCGACACGGCAGATACGGTCGAACAGCGCGATGAAGTCGGGGTGGTTCTGCAGCAGTTCGGCGAACTCGTCGACCACGACGAACAGGGTGGGCAGCGGCGCCAGATCTGCGCCGCGTTCCCGATGCTTCTCGTATTCGGCCACACCGGACAACGCGCCGGCCGCCCCCACCTGGATGCCGGCCTGGCGCAGAATGGACTGCCGCCGGTCGAGTTCACCGGAGAGCACCTCGCCCATGCGGCTGACCAGTTCGGCTTCCTCCTCCATGTTGGTCACCACCGCCGCGGTGTGCGGCAGCTTCTCCATACCGAGGAACGTCGAACCGCCCTTGAAGTCGGTGAGCAGCAGGTTCACCTGATCCGGATGGTGGGTGGCGGCGAGCGAAAGGATCAGTGTGCGCAGGAATTCCGACTTACCCGAACCCGTCGTGCCGATCAGCATGCCGTGCGGACCGGCACCGAACTCGGCGCCCTCCTTGATGTCGAGGTGCATGATGTCGCCGGTCTTGAGTTCGTGACCGAACGGGATCTTCAGCCGGTCCCGGTCGGTGTCGGTGAACATCCGCCAGCGCGACGGCGTCACCTCCTCGACCGTCTGCGCACCGACCAGCTGATGCCATTCGGTGGCCACCTTCTTCTGCACCCGGGTGTTCCTGTCGATGATCGTCCCGGTGATCGACCATCCGGCCAGCTTGCGGGCCACCCGCCCGGCCTGCGCCGGTGTCATGCGGTCGGCGGTGTTGACCACCAACCGGAAGGTCTGATTCGGCAATCGGTCATCGGCGGTGCCATCGGCGTCCAGGCGGATCCGGTAGGCCGACCCGCGGTGGTTGCCGAGGGTGATGACCGTGACGCCGGCCCGGCCGTCCACCGGGAAACCCGCCTTGCCACCGGTGAGATCGACGACGACGACGTAGGGCCCGCTGGGCGCGGCGTCCGCGGTGTGCGGTCCGCGGGCGGTGAGATCGGAGAGGCCGTCGGGTCGGGTGAACACCAGCCGGGTCGGGCCGGCGGCATCGGTGTCGGTCTGATGCTGGACGTGCGGAAGCCATTTGAGCCACGTCCAGTCCGGATCCTCCGGGTTGTCGGTGAGCACCCGGATCTGCACCAGATCCGGCGGATGGAACACCGCCAGGTGGCAGATCATCGCGGTCAGCAGGCCCGCTGCACGCGCGGCGTCCCCACCGATCGCGATGGTGGGAAAGGTGCGCAGCTGCACCAGCTTCGGGCAGTCGTGGATCAGTCCGTGGGTACGCACGAACTTGATCAACCACATGTGGCTGACCGGTTCCAGATGCGGCTGCGGGGCTCCCGACGGTCCGGACAGTTCGCCACCCACCGACGGCTTGAGCAACCGGTCCACCGCGGGCTCCGCACCGATACCGATCCGGGTGGCAGCGTAGAAGTCCGCGTTGGCCTGCCGCGACCACTGCCGGTTGGTCCCGATGATCGACAACAGATCTTCGGGGTGCGGCGCGTGATAGTTGAAGAACGTCACCTGCGCGGCCGCCGACGTCGTCACCCGGGCACGCAGACCTGCCAGGTAGCGCAGGTATTCCTTGCGATCGGCGTTGATCTCGGGCACCCGCTTGCCGCCCGGACCGCCGCCGGCCATGAAGCCGACGGTCGCCATGATCATCATCAGCGGCATCATCAGCATGTACGGCGACAGCTGCCGGATACCGGTGAAGATCATGATGCCGATCATCCCGAGCATGCCGCCGCCCATCACCCACGGCAGCGCCTTCTGAATACCCGAGGGCGGGATGTCGATTCCGAGGTCATCCGGTGGGGTGATGTTGATTTCGCCGGGTGTGAGCCGCGGGCCCCGCTTGATGATCGGGGTGAATTTCTTCGTCGTCATCCACCGGCTCCTTCGGGCGGCATCGGGGACCCAGGCGCCGGCGCGGGCAGGCCGCCTGCCGGGGCACCGGGCGCGGCGGGTGCTCCGGGTGGTGCCGCCTGATTGTTGCTGAGGCCGTCGACCTTGCGCGGGTTCGGATCCGGGGGCAGCGTGTCGTGTTCGAGCAGTGCGGCCTGTTTGGTCAGCACCGGCCCGTCGATCAGCAGGCTGACCACCTGCCAGGGCGCGGTCTGCGGTCCGCTGAGGCCCAGCGCTCCCGCGGTGTCCTCGTTCGGTAGCCCGTACCGCACGCCCTGCGGGTCGATGTAGTAGAGGCTTTCGCCGTAGCGGGGATCCGGTGACTGCAACCGGATGAACTGCCCACCTTCGATGAACACTGTTGCATTACCGGCGATCTGCTCGATGCCATTGTTGAGCCGCGCGGCCGGCACGGGCAGATGCCGTCCGCTGATCACGGTCTGGCGGGGTGCCTGATCGCCCGGCTCGCGCTGCCAGCTCCAGCACAGCGTGGGGGCGTCATGGCGCAGCCTGATGTCCATCGGCCGGTCGGGCAGCGGGGAGACGAAGACCTGCTCGGGAATCGCCGCGACGTCACTGGATTCCACCGAGGGTGAGGTGATGAGGCCGAATGAGTTGGTGGCCCGCAGCGCAGCGGCCGTGGTGCCGTTCACCTTCGCCACCCCGTCGGGCAGCACCACATAGCGTTGTTCGGTGTTGTCGGTGATGGTCTTGAAGACCGAGCCGATCACCAGGTTCGGCGGGAGGCCGACGGTGTTCGGGGCGCCTGCGGACGGGACCGCGGGCAGCTGCCAGGGCCCGACGTTCGGAAGCGCGTTGAAAAGGCCCTCCGAGATCGGAGTCGCCTTGGCCGTGACCGGAATTCCGACGGCGGACGTGATGGCGCGGTCGGCGAGGTCGATGGCATGCCTGCCGTCGTCGGTCACCAACCAGGTGCGGTCCTTGAAGGAGACCAACACACCCTGGCTCGGTGTCATCGGCCCGACCGAGGCATCCACCGACAGCGGCATCACCAACGCCGAGGTCTGGACCTCGGGTGCCACGCTGTCCGGCTTGATCACCGTGTCGCACAGTGACCACGAGGAGGTCGGTGCGCCGACCGGGGTCGCGTACGGCGCACCCGGGATGCCGATCGGCTGGCCCTTCGTCATCCGGTTCAGCTCTTCGGATTTGACCGCGGACGGGTTGGCCGGGTTGCCCAGCACCAGTCGGGCCGAGGTCAGGTTGTAGACCGGCCGCAGATCATCTGACCCGGGCACGAGTACGTACAGCTGATTGGTGGTGCGATCGACCAGAAGGGTGTCCGAACCACGCTTCCCGAGCGGCTTGAAGTATGCGAGCAGCACCGCGCCCAGGCAGACGACCACGGCGATCACGACGCCGGCCATCACCGCCCGGCTGTAGAACTGCAGCGGATCGTCGAACATCCGGGTGTCGCGCCGCACGATGGCGTGCTCGACACGGCGCAGCAGGAATCGCCAGCCGCTGACCTGAACCTTCGTGGTTAACCGGAACCCTGCCATCGTTACTCGCTGATGTTCAGCCGGCCGTGGACCGCGGCGATCGCGTTGCCCATGTCTTCGTCGCTGATCTCGCTGAGCTGTTCGACGTCCAGGCTCTCGATGTCCAGCGATCGGGCCAGCCGCATGTCCCGGCTCTGCTCACCGGCTTCGACGAGTTGGCGGGCGTAGCGGCCGTTACCAGCGATGTCCAGCGCCGGCTTGCCGTTCAGCAACCGGTCGTGCAACAGCGTGGCGGCATCGAGCACCCGCTTGGCGGCATCCTCGCTCAGCTGCGAATCATTGGCTTCAGCAATGACTTTGGCGATCTCCACGATGTCCTCGGCCGAGTAGGAGTCGAACTCGACCCGGGTGGCGAAGCGGGACCGCAGACCGTCATTGGTTTCCAGCAACCGGTCGATGTCGGCGCTGTATCCCGCGATGATCACCACCAGGCGGTCCCGGTCGTTCTCCATCCTGGCCAGCAGCGTGTCGAGTGCCTCGGTGCCGAACGGATCCGCGCGTCCGTCGCGCTCCTGCACGAGTGTGTAGGCCTCATCGATGAACAGCACCCCGCCCACGGCGCGGTCGATGGTGCGTGAGGTCTTGACCGAGGACTGGCCCTCGTACTCGGCGACGAAGTCCTTGCGGGAGGTCTCCACCAGTTTCGGTTCGGCGATCACGCCGAGACCGGCCAGGATGTTGGCCACCACCCTGGCGATGGTGGTCTTGCCGGTACCGGGCGGGCCGGTGAAGATCATGTGCTTGGACTGCTGGGCGACCTTCATGCCACGAGCGGCACGCACCTTGGCCATCTGGGTTGCCGCACGGTACTTCTCGATCTGCTCCTTGACCCTGCTCAGACCGATCTGGCGGTCCAGCTCGGCTTGGGCCTCGGCCAGCAGCTTCTCGCGGCCGGAGTTGTCGGCCTGCACGCTTCCCGGGTCCCACGGGTCGGTCCGGGCAGCGATCTTCTCCGCCGTCGTCGTGACCAGCCGGTAGGCCGGATCCTTCAGGGCGGCAGACACCTTCGGCGAGGGGTGGGTGGCCTGCAACCACTCCAGCAGGGCCATCGCGGCGTCTTCGTTGCCCTGGCTGCGCCGTGCCATCGCCAGGTACCAGGCGATGGAAGGTGCGCACGCCTCTCCCGCCGGTGAGGAATTGGATTCGGTGAGCCGCCGTTCGGCCTCGGTGAACAACCCCAGGTTGGTCACCGCGACCCCGTGGGCGACACCTGCGGCCGCGCCGAGGAACTTGTCCGGCCAGCCGGATGCCGCCCGCACCTCATCGATGACATCGGTCCAGCGTTCTGCCGCGCCGTAGATGACGGCCTTGATCCAGGACACCAGGTACTCGGCGTTCATCGCCGGGGCATCGTCCAGCGCTTCCATGGCATCGGCGAAGTTGCCCTCGGCGGCCTCGCGCACTGCGAACGCCATGGTGATCGCCAGCGGGGAGTTCACCGGGTAGGTGATGTCTCCGTACAGCCCGCCGATCGGGATGCGCGCGTTCAGACTGTTCATCGAGATCTCGGCCGTGCCGGCCAGCTGGCCGAAGTTGTTCCGCGAGTACCACGCCCGGAACAACGTGGCGCGGTCGGTATCGCCGCAGCGCAGCCGACCCACCCAGGCGTCGCAGGCGGTTTCGTCCGCGGACGTGATCTCGGTGAACAACTCCAGGGCTCGGACCGGGGCCGTCGGCAGCATGCCGACGGCCGTACCGAACAGGCTTGCCAGGTGTTCAGTCATGGTCACCTTGATACCGGGTCGCGAAAACCTTTGCCTGCGCGGCGTCGGCATCTTCAGGGGACGGCAGGCCGACACTGCGGTTCAGAAAGTCCCGGGTGTCGACGGTGTCGTGTCCGTGGTCCTGCATGCCCTCGAGCATGTAGGAGAACTGTGCGGCCCTGGCACGCTGGGTGGCCAGCCCGGCGATCACCACGATCTCGGCGGCCAGTTGTTCCTCGCCTGCCTCGGCCGCCTCCGGAGAGAGCTCGATGCGCTGGACGCGGCCATCGAAGAATGCCGAAACCGTCACCGTTCCTGGCGGATTGGTGACAGTGAACGTCGGCTCGGCGGGGTCGTCGGATTCGTCGGGCGCCGACGGCTGATAGACCTCGAACGCGTCGAGTCCGTAGTCACCATCGTCCTCGGCGCCGGGCGGCGTGAAGTACAGCGCGTCGAGCCCGCCGCTGTGGTCGTCGTCGGCGTCATGGTCGTCATACGGCGAGTTGCCCATCGCGGCCCTCAGTCGCCCTCGTAGTAGAAGTCGGCGTCGGACTTGGCGTCGAACCAGGCGCCGGCGGGCAGGAATGTCATCAGTTCGTCGAGCGCGCGTTGCAGGTTGTCCTGCGTGCCGGGCAGGAAACTGCCGAACAGCTCACCGTTCACCCTTCGCGGAATCGAGACGATGCGCCCCTGTGCGGAGTCGAGCACCCCGGCCGCCACATCGGCCTGGGTGTAGGTGCCCCCGGAATGGCGTTCGGTCGCGGTGATCTCCACCCAGCTGCTCGGGTTGGCGGTCGCCTCCGCGTAGGTCCGCGCCGAGGCCGGGGCGATACCGAACTGCGCCAACTGATTCGGTGAGCGTGATTCGGCCAGCCGGCTGGACACACCGGTCATCGGCTCCACGTCGGCGGGCTCGGCGGCCCCCAGCACCGCTGTCACCATGCCGGCCAGACCGACCTGCGGGGCCACCCGTTGCAGCACCAGCAGGTCGCCGTCCCTGGCAGCGATGACATGGCGGTCACCTTTGCGGCAGACCACGAAGCGGACCATCTTGCCGCCGATGTCCCGGCGCCACCACCGGCCCTCGAGCATCCGATCCGAGCGGGACAGCGAGTCGGTCATGGCCGCCACCTCGGGATGCGGCTTGCCGTGCAGATCGAGGACACCTTGGTCGGTCAGATCTGCGGCGACCTTCTCCCACACCTTGTCCCGTAGGTCGGGCTGCGGAATGTTGGGCCGGATACCCAGGGAGGGCGGGAACTCCTCCAGGTTGAGTCGGTCCGCGATGACGAGCATGCCGTCGATGGTCACTTCGACGGCGATCACGTCGTCGTAGTGCGTGGGTTCGCCGTGCCCGGCAAAGGAACTGGACACCGGCTATGCCACCCGCATCGCAGAGCCCCGCGCAACGGGTTCACGCAGATGGATGGTGTGACGAACGTCGTGTGCCATGTTGCTCCTCCCCCTCGGTGACAATCGTCGCGTCGTTGCTGCCGGCGCGGGCCGATTCTCCGGATTTACCGTAAAGGCGGCTCGACTCACTGTCTCGTCCCCTTCGCTTCTCACACCAATTGCCGACCCGCCGCGGCGAGCCGGCTGCCGTCACCGAATCCCTTCCCCTCCATCGACCCTAACAGCGGCCGAGCACCCCCCGATGCACTAATTTTCGCTCGCCACCTGGGCCGATCCCGATTGCTTCCGGTGGTCCCGGCACGGCCGCACCCGAACCCCACGGCGCGGTGGTTGATACTGGTGCAGGCCGGTGAAAAGACTCGACAGCAGCCCTGGAGGAGGTCCGCGATGAGCGACCGCGATGACGCACTGCGCCGCGAGCTGGGTTGGACCGGGCCCGTGGAGTCCGATTACGAGCCCGGCCCGGAGAAGAGCGCCAAGCCCGTGCCCGAGCCGGTGCCGACGCGCCCGCCGGTCGATTTCGTGCCGCCGGCCCAGGAGTCGAGGACACACGGCGCCGACACCGGGCCCATCCCGCCGCAGCGGCCGACGGCACCACCGGCCACCTGGCCAACGCAGGGACCGCCACCGGGACGTCCGCCAGTTCCCGGTCCACCCCCGAACCGGCCTCCGATTCCCGGCACGCCAGGACCCGGGCAGCCGTACCCGCCGCCGTCCTGGCCGCCGCCCGGCCGCGTGCCTCCGCCGCCGGGCTCGTATGCCGACCGCATCCCGGTCCACGATCTGGTTCCGGTCCAGCGGGTCCCGCCCGGCCGGGGCTGGCGACGGCTGTTGTTCCAGGCCTCGTTCGGACTGATCAATCTGGGGCCGTCCCCCGATGAACTGCGTCAGGCCGAACTGGAGGCCCGGATCCGCGGGGTGCTGCGCGGTCACTACAAGATCGGGGTTCTCGGCAAGGGTGGCGTCGGAAAGACGACCGTATCGGCCAGTGTGGGCTCGGTTTTCGCGGAACTCCGTCAGGATGACCGGGTGGTGGCCGTCGATGCCGACACCGCTTTCGGCAAGCTCGGCAGCCGGGTGGATCCCAAGGCCGTGGGTTCGTACTGGGAGCTGGCCTCGGATCAGCACCTGGAGACGTTCGCCGATATCCGTAGCCGGGTCGGCAACAACGCCGCCGGTCTGTTCGTCCTGGCCGGCGAGGGCAGCCCGGCCCGCCGGCGAGTACTCGACCCGGCCATCTACCGCGAGGCCACCGCACGGCTGGACCGCTACTTCAGCATCTCGATCGTCGACTGCAGCTCCACCATGGACAGCGCCGTCACCCAAGAGGTGCTGCGCGACCTCGACGCACTGATCGTGGTCTCCTCACCGTGGGTGGACGGTGCCGCCGCGGCCGGGCAGACCATGGATTGGCTGGCCAACCGCGGGCTGACCAGCCTGCTGCGACGCACCGTGGTGGTGCTCAACGATTCCGACGGTCACGCCGACAAGCGCACCCGCGGGATCCTGGCCCAGCAGTTCTCGGGCCAGGGCCAGACGGTGGTGGAGGTGCCCTTCGACG
The DNA here is from genome assembly GCF_056400845.1 of Mycobacterium sp. P4_H6. Taxonomy (NCBI): domain Bacteria; kingdom Bacillati; phylum Actinomycetota; class Actinomycetes; order Mycobacteriales; family Mycobacteriaceae; genus Mycobacterium; species Mycobacterium sp. P4_H6. The sequence goes on from NZ_JBFUKN010000102.1 coordinate 16,280, forward strand.
GGAACCTGCGCCCCGGCGGCGTGATCGCCGGTACCCGGGTGATGTCGACGCAGACGCGGCGCAAGTTCCTCGAGATCGCCGCCGCGCTGGCCGCACATTTCCCGACCAGCGACGACCGCAACCGGGAACGTTTCTGAACGACGCTCAGCGCCAGTCGATCTGGGTGATGAGCTGCTCGACGGCGCCGATGTCGGCGGACGACACCGGCTGATCGGCCTCGATCTGCACGATCACGTCCTCGACGACGCCGGCCGCCTGCGCGGTTTCCCCGATCGTCAGGTTGGCGCGCCGGCGCGCGGCATAGAGCCGCTGCCCCACCGTCGCTGTCGGGGCGGTCGCTGCGCGCGTCGTCAGCTCGTCGATACGGGTGCGGACCGTGCTGAGTGCCCGGATGAGTTCGGGCGTCACCTGGATGCGCGCGGCGCGCGCGGCGACCGCCTCCAGCTGACGCAGATCGCCCAGGATGGCGGTGGCACGCGGGGTGAATTCGGGCTCGGTGACCGGGGGCAGCGCATCGATCGTCGAGGCGAACGTGTTGGCCGCGGCGACGACCGCCTGCGCAATCAACGGGACCTCGTCGGCGGGTCCCATCGCAGGTGGCCCGGCCACGCGATGAGGTGCGGAACCCGCTGCCGGATCTCCGCGGCGGATGCGTTCGATGGCACCCGGGGGCCATTGCAGCACCGACTCCAGTTTGGCTCTGGTGGCTTGCCGCGGCCAGCTGCGGCCCTTCTCGAACGCGATGAGAGCTCCGGCGTTGATCACGCCGTCGGCGGCCAGACTGCGCTGGCTGACGTTGAGCTCGCGGCGACGCGCTGCTGCGGCAGCTCCCGCGCGCACCATGCCGGGGTCGTCACCGGGTTCGGCTTCGACCACGCGTACGTCCCTCCTGGAGGCCGGTTGTGATCCGCTGATGCTAGCCAAACCTAGAGCAGTGCTATGGCTTGGGGTGGCATTTCCGCGTATTCGCTTCAGTTTCGACCGGTCATCGCCGCCGAGAAACCGTAGCGTCCAAGGCCCCACATTTCCCGATTAACCCCAGTTCAAGGGCGCTTCCAAGCCCTCGGCGCCGCGCCGACCAGGCCGAGGCGCTCCCATCGTCCTTTCAAACTGTTGCAACGCTACGGTTTATGTCCTACATTCGTCTGCAACGCGGCAGTTGAGCCGCCGCACAAGGAGACACACCATGAATGCACTGGGCATGGACGGACTGCCGGTCGGCGAATGCACCCGCAATCCCGACCTCTGGACCAACACCGAAGACGAGCAGGCCAAGGCGATCTGCCGGATGTGCCCGCGGCGTTGGGCGTGCGCACGGGAAGCCTGCGAACTGCCGCGCGCCGAAGGAATCTGGGCGGGTATCGCCGTTCCCGAATCCGGCCGCGGCCGCACCTTCGCGCTGCGCCAGCTGCGCTCACTCGCCGAACGCAACGGGTATCCGGTGCGGATGCGCAGGCTCTTCCTGGAGTCCGCCTAGACCTGCCGCTCCCGCTGCCGTTTTGAGGGGCCGGCAGCGGGAGTGGCGCCCCGGCGAACGCGCGGATCAGACCTTGGCGATGAAATCCGAGGTGTAGACCTCGGCGGGCTGCTGCGAGAACGGGGAGGAACGCTCCACCGATGCCCAGACGCCGGTGGTGCCGGAGTCGATAGGGGTAGTGACGGTGACGTACGCGGCGCCCGCACCGTCGGTGCGCACCCGAACAGGGGCTACGCCACAATCCGCCGAACCGCGGGGCATCTGGAAGACCTTGACGTAGTAGTCGGTGTTGGGCAGCGCGGTCTGCAGCTGCACGTCGATCGCGACCGAATCGGCGGTGGCCGGATGCACGTAGGCGACTGCGCGGGCGTAGCCGGTGCGCCAGGTGTGCTCCGAAACGCTGAAGTCGCAGGCCCGCACGATGCTGGTCATCGGCATCACCGCGGCGCCGGCCGGCGCCGCTGCCGCCACGCCGGCACTGGCCGACAGCGCCGCCAACGCCGCAAGCAGCACTTTTGCGCCCCGACGCGCCATTTCGCCAACCCTTCAGAAGTTACTCGTCAGTAAAACCTTAGCTTCTCGAACGTCAATTTTGACGGCCGTCGAGGGTGATCGTGGTCACCGTCAGTGGTGCGGAATAGTCGCGGCCCGGCGCGGGTTGAACACTCCGACGGTGCCGGTCATGCCCCGGGTACCACTTAGAAAACCGTCGCTTCGTGCGACCACTTGCCGAGAGGCGCCATGCCGGCACCGTCCCCCAACTTTTCCCGGCAGCACTGCGAGCGCGAGGCTAAGGTTGAGCCGGTGAGCAACGTCGATCCCGAGCCCGACGAAGTCGATTGTCGCGCATCGCGATTCACCGGCGTACTGCAAGCACGCGAAGTCCCGCTCGGCGGGCCACGGGCCATGCTGGTCCGCCGCACCCTGCCCGCGAAACAGCGCTCCATGATCGGCGCCTGGTGCTTCGCCGACCACTATGGTCCCCATGACGTCCGGTCCTCGGCTGGTATGGATGTGCCGCCCCACCCGCACACCGGATTACAAACGGTGAGTTGGCTTTTCGAGGGTGAGATCGAGCACCGCGACAGCGCAGGCGTGCACGCCATGGTGCGACCCGGTGAACTCAACCTGATGACGGCCGGCGCCGGCATCTGCCATTCGGAAGTCTCCACCCCGGGCGCCGCCATCCTGCACGGCGTGCAACTGTGGGTCGCATTGCCGGACTCCGACCGCGACACCGGCCGCGATTTCGCCCACCATGTGCCCGAGGCCACCACCGTGGACGGAGCCACCCTGCGGGTCTTCCTCGGCGAACTGGCCGGCAGTCGTTCACCGGTGCACACCTTCACACCCTTACTCGGCGCGCAGCTCGATATCGACCCGCGCGCGACCGTGACCCTGGACGTGGATCCGGGTTTCGAGCACGGCGTGCTGCTCGACGACGGTGACGTCGACGTCGGCGGCACCGTCCTGCAACGCGCGGATCTCGCCTATCAGTCCCCCGGCTGGGATCGCCTGGAGATCATCAACCGCGGAGACGCGCCGGCCCGGCTGATCCTGCTGGGCGGCCCGCCGTTCGGCGAGGCCCTGCTCATGTGGTGGAACTTCGTCGGCCGCAGCCACGATGAGATCGTCGCCTACCGGCAGGCCTGGCAGGACGGTGCCGACAGATTCGGTGCGGTCACCGGATACCAAGGTGCCGTCCCCCGACTTCCCGCTCCGGCAATGCCCGGCACTAGGCTCAAACCTCGTGTCCGCTGACCACACCGACAGCACCGGCGCGCAGGCCATCGTCGCCGCCGGTGACAACCAGTTCACCATCTCGGTCGACGGTCGACAGGTCGGGCTGATCGACTTCTACGATCGGGACGGCGTGCGCACGTTCACCCACACCGAGGTCGATCCCGCGTTCGGCGGACGCGGCCTGGCCACCATCCTGGTCGCCGAGGCGCTACAGGCCGCCCGCGCCGCCGATCTGCGCATCGCGTCGCACTGCTCGATGGTGACGCAGTACATCGGCAAGCACCCCGAGTACCAGGGGTGAGCGCGCTGCCGACGGCGTATTACCTCGCCGACGGTGACGCCTTCGTCCCCACCAGCATCGCCAAGGGTCCGTGGGGCGAGACCATCAGCGGCAACGTCCTGGGTGGGCTGCTGGGGTTCGTCCTGGATCGGGACTTCGGTGACCCTGAGCTGCAGCCGGCCCGGCTGACCGTCGATCTGTTCCGGCCCGCCGCGCTGGCCCCGCTGACTATTCGCACCGAGGTCATCCGGGCCGGGCGGCGAATCAAAGTCGTTGATGCCCAAGCACTTCAAAGCGGCGAGGTGGTGGCGCGTGCCAGCATGGTGCTGCTGCGTCGCGGACCCGCATCGCCGACGGGCGTCTGGACCACCCCGATCGACATCCCTGCCGCCCCCGGACCCGACCACCCGCTCAGCGATTCGTCGATGCAGTTGGTGGCGCACGGCGCGGGCACCAGTTCCGATCTGAGCGCCTGGCGGCACATCGGACCCAAACACATCTGGGTGCACAACGTCACGCCGCTGGTCGACGAGCAGCCCATGACACCGTTCACCCGCGCCGCGATGGCCGGCGATGTGGTCAGCTCGCTGACCCACTTCGGGCCGGACGGGCTGCTCTACATCAATGCCGACTACACGCTGACCCTGAGCCGGTTACCCGAGAGCCCGGAGATCGGGCTGAGCGCGCTGACGCACTACAGCCATGCGGGTGTCGCCACCGGGACGGCGGCGCTGTTCGACCGACTCGGCCCGATCGGCAGCGGCATCGCCACCGCGCTGCTCAGCCCCGGCTTCGCGCCGCCGGATCACTGACCGAGATACTGGGCGGTGCTGCCGCCGAGCGGGACGGCGGGCATGCCCAGCTTGCGGTGGTCCCAGCTGCGCCGCCGCGACTCCACCACCCGGACACTCACCCGGTTGTTCATCATCTGCTCGACAAAAGGTTTCATCTCTTCGGTGTAGGGACCGGTGTAGCGCTCCCACACGCTGATGCCGACCCGCAGGTTGGTCTCGGGGTCATCGACGATCTCCGCGGTGCCGTCGATGGACACGCCGCGCAGGGTGTCGTAGGTGTGGCCGTCCTCGATCATCACGGTGATGGTCGGGTCGCGGCGCAGGTTCACCGCCTTCTGCGATTTGGCCTTGGTCTCGAACCAGATCTCACCGTCGAGGACGGCGTACCACATGGCCACCAGATGGGGCCGGCCGTTGGGCAGCACCGTCGCCATGGTGGCGGTCCGGCTGCGGTCGATGAACTCGGTGATCTCGTCATCGGCCATCACGATCTTGGCGCGCTGATTGGTTCCCATGATCAATCCTTATCAGGCTGTCGACGCACTGACCGTCACCGGGATGCCATTGAGCGCCCCGTTGCCCGACGGCTCGTCCAGGAACGTGGGCGGGGACAAGATGTTGGTGTTGACCCCGGGTGACGTGTTGGCCACCGCCATCCTGGTTCCCGGCTGCCCGTGCCCCCAGCCGTGCGGCATCGACACCACGCCCTCCCGGATGGCCTCGGTCACCTCCACCGGCACCTCGAGGGCCCCGGCCGAGGACGCCACCCGCACCAGTGCGCCGTCGGTGACACCGTGCCGGCCGGCGTCGGCCGGGTGCATGAGCAGGGTGCACCGGTCGCGGCCCTTCATCAGCGGCCCGACGTTGTGCAGCCAGGAGTTGTTGGAGCGCAGATGCCGCCGGCTGACCAGAACGAGATCTTCGGGGTCACGGTCCAGCCGGGACGCCAGCCGCGGTAGGTCGTCGAGCAGATACTGGGGCGCCAGACGGACTTTGGCGTCGGAGGTGCCCAGTACGTCGGGCAGCCGCGGCTGCATCGGGCCGAAGTTGATGCCGTTGGGTTCGGCCTTGAGCGTGTCGAGGGTCAGCCCGTCGGGCCGCTCACCGTAGCGGTCGCCGAACGGGCCGGTCCGCAGCGTCAGGTCGAGGACCCGTTCCGGCCCGCCGTGCGTGTAGTGGCTGCGGATGGCCGCGCCGTCGAATCCCTGGGTGAAGGCCATGTAGTCGAAGAACCCGTCGTCGATGGCGGCGACGTCGACGTCCTCGGCGGGAGTGCCGGTGCACAGGCCGGTCAGCCGGATCAGGATCTCCC
>NZ_JBFUKN010000103.1:0-21638 GCF_056400845.1 Mycobacterium sp. P4_H6
GTGGCCTTGTCCACCACCAGTGCATCCGGATCCCACGACGACCACAGCTCCAGCGCGGTCCGCACGAACTCGTCGGCCCGCTCATAACGGAACTCGTGGTCCAGGTGGTCGTCCTGGCCGAAGTTCTGTGCCTCGCTGGCCGTCAATGAGGTGACGATATTCCAGGCGACCCGTCCGCGGGTGATGTGGTCCAGGCTGGCGAAGATGCGGGCCAGCTCGTAGGGGTGAAAGTAGGTCGCGGACTTGGTGATCGCCACGCCCAGCTTCGAGGTGACCGCGCCGATGCTGGCGGCCACGATCGACGGGTCCAGCGTCGCGGTGGCCTGGGTGCCGCGGCGCAGCGGCTCGGTGATGTCGGCGCCGTACTGGGCCGGGGCGGCCAGCAGGTCGGCGAAGAACACGAAATCGAACTTGCCGCGCTCCAGGATGCGGCCGATGCGGTGGTAGTACTCCGGGGTGGTGAAGTCGGTATCGCTGCCGGGGTGCCGCCACGCGGCGTGGCTGTGGGTGACCTGGGAGGCGATCTGGAAACCGCCGAGGTGCAGTTGCTTGGTCATGGATGGTCTCTCCTTGTGATTTCGGCGTGATTCCCTGCGCCTACCGCAGCGAATCACGCCGAAATCGCCGATTGTGGCGATCAGAAGTAGGCGTTGGCCGGGATCGGGGTGCCGTGCAGCAGGTTCTGCCCAATGACGCGTGCCTTGAGGCCCACCGGGTTGTGCAGCGTGATGGTGCGGATGTTGCGCCAGTGCCGGTCCAGGTTGCGCTGCCGGCTGGACGCGCTCGCGCCGCCCAGCTCCAGCRGGCGGGTGGCGGCGATCGGCGCGATATCGTCCAGATGCACCTTGACCTTGGCCACCTTCAGCTGCGCCGCGGCGGCCAGCGCCGCGTCCGGCACACCGTCGACCTCGGACTCGGTGGCCGCGCCGATGGCCTCGGCGGCGTCCAATACCGCGGTGCGCGCGATGTAGGCCACCGAGGCCAGTTCGCCGAGCTGGCGCTGCAGCAGCGGGTCGTCGGCGGGGCGTTCGGCCAGCGCATGGCTGAAGCTGCGCTCCCGGGAACGCAGCAGGTCGACCCCGTCATCGACGACATTGGCCAGGATGCCCGCCACCACGGCATGGATGAAGAGCTGTAGCGACGCGTACTGGACCGTCGGGACCGGCTCGGCGTCATAGGGGCTGTCGCTGAGCACCTCGTCCTCGGAGACCCTGACACCGGTGAAGGTGGTGGTCCCGGTACCGGTGCGGCGCTGCCCGAACCCGTCCCAGTCGTCGATGATCTTGACGCCGGGCCGGTCTGCGGGCACCACCACGACGGCCACGGAGTCGTGATCGGTGGTCGCGGTGGTGGTCAGGTAGTCCGAGAACAGCGTGCCGGTGCTGTAGAACTTCTCGCCGTCGAGCCGGAAACCACCGGCCGGGTTGGGGAGCAGCCGGGTGTTGAAGACCAGGCTGCCGACGGCCTGCGTGCCCTTCTCGCTGAACGCGTTTCCGAAGATCTTGCCCTCGGACACCAGGTCGAGCCATCTGCGCGACTGCGAGCGCAGCCGCTCCTCGACGAACCAGAAGTGGGCGCGGAAGATGTGCGCGACAATGGGATCTGCCTGCGCGACATCGACCACCGCGGAAAACAGCTGCGGCACAGTGAGTCCTGCGCCGCCGAGCTCGACAGGAAGGCGCAGTGTGCCGAAGCCTGCGCGCTTGAGGGCGGCGACCTGATCAAAAGGGTTCTCGTCGTTGAGGTCTCGGTCTCGGGATCCGGAGCCGATACTGCTCAGCAGATCCTTCCACTCGGGTGTCCCGGGCAGGATGCGCTGGTTGTGTGCGACGGTTGTCATGTCGACCATTTGTACTGGTGGCACCCACCGGGCCGCACTGCTTGCGATCACCGCGATCCTGAGAGTCACCCGGTGGATGCTCAGGGTGTGGCCGTTCGGGGCGCGGGGCAGAATGGTGGGTGATGACGATGTCCGCCAAGCGCCGCAAGGCCCACGACAAGCTGGCCGCCCTGCCCGGCGTGCGCCCCATCCGCCGGCCGGTGACCCGTGCCGGGGACACGGTGTCCGACCCGCATCACGCGGCGTTCGACCTCTACTACGTGCGTGTCGGCCGCAAGACGGCCCACCCGGTGGTGGTCATCCCCGGCGGCCCGGGGCTCGCGTCGGTGGCGCCGTACCGGGCGTTCCGGCGGCACGCGGCCGCCGCGGGCTTCGACGTGATCATGATCGAGCACCGCGGGGTGGGGCTGTCCCGCCACGACGACGCCGGCGTGGACCTGCCGCCGGAGGCGATCACCGTCAAGCAGGTGGTCGACGATGTCGCCGCGGTGCTCGACGATGCCGGGGTCGAGACCGCGCACATCTACGGCAGCTCCTACGGCTCCTACATCGCGGCGGGCGTCGGTGTGCGGCATCCGGGCCGGGTCGCCGGGATGGTGCTGGACGGCCCGGTGCTGTCGGCCGGCGATATCGACGAGATGCGCACGGCGATCCGCGGGCTGCTCTGGGACGGCACCGACAGCCCGGAGGACACGGACGATCCGGCCCCCGATCTGGCACTCAAGGTCCGCACGCTCGCCGATGAGGGGATGAAGCTCGACGGATCAGCTCAGGTCGCCAGCATGGTGTACGAGTACGGGGGCGTCGGTCTGCTCAACCGCCAGCTCGACCTGCTGCTGCACGGGCGCACGCTGCTGTGGGCCGGACTGAGCAGGGCATTACGGATCACCSAGCGCAAGACGCCGTATCGGCACGAGGACGATCTGGTCGGGCGTATCGCCTTCCGCGAACTCAACTTTGCCGGAGAGCCCGACGGGCTACCGCTGGATCCGTCGGTGGTGATGCGGGAAATCCACGAACCGGCCCAGGAATTCGAGCGTGAGCCGTTCGACCTCGTCGCGGCGATGCCCGAATTCGACTGGCCCACCGCGGTGTTGTCGGGTGGCCGGGACCTCACCACGCCGCCCGCGGTGGCGCGTCAGGTGGCTGATCTCATCCCCGGCGCCACGCTGGTGACCCTGCCCACCGCCGGCCACAGCGTGCTGGACACCCGGGAGCGGGCGGCGCTGGAGGTCATCGGTGCGCTGCGGATCGGGGCGGTGCACACCCTGGCCGACCGCGGCGTGGAACTGGACAATCTGCCCGTCAACCCGCTCGTGCGGACCGCGATCACCGTGATCTCGGCGGCCGCCGCCCTGGAATCGACACTGCCGGCGGCGGTGCCGCGGATCGTGTCGCGGATCAGGGTTTCATGAATCCGATCGCCGAGAAGTTGACGTCCCCGATACCGCTGGGGCCGTAGTTCGCCAGGGTGCTGCGGACCGCGACGTTGCCCGGGGCCTGGAACAGCGGCAGGCTGTGGCCTTCGGTCCAGATCAGCTTGTCGAGCTCATTGGCCAAAGTGCGTGCCTTGGCCGGGTCCAGCTCGGAGAGCGTCTCTTCGATCTTGGCGTCGATCTCGGGGCTGCCGATCTTGCCGTAGTTGCTCTCGCCCTGCGCCGCGTAGATCTGGGTGAGGCTGGCCAGCGGGAACGCATCACCGCCCCAGGCGAACTGGGCGATGTCGAAGTTCCCGATGGTGACGTAGTCGGGGAACAGCGCACCGCCGGGCGCGGGCACCAACTCGAGGTTGATGCCGATCTGGGCGAGCTGGTTCTGCGCGATCTGGGCGACCGCGCGGGTACTCGCACCGTCGTAGAACACATTGCGGATCTTGAGCTGCTTGCCGTCCTTCTCGCGGAACTGGCCGTTCTGCGACCAGCCGAGCGCGTCGAGTTCGCTCTTGGCCGCCTCCGGGTCGAAGGGCACGCTGTTGTCCTGGTAGCCCTCCTGACCGGCCAGGTAGATGTGGTTGTTCAGCGATGTCGGGTTGTCGGCCAGCCCGCGCTGGGTGACCGCGGCGATGGCCTGGCGGTCGAGGCCCTTCATGACCGCGGTGCGCAGGCCGGGATCGGACAGGATCGCGCCCTGATTCCCGTTGATGGTCAGGTGGTACCAGTTCGGCGCCGGCGCCCGCCGGATCGTGACACCGGCGGTGCGCTTGGCGTTCTCCAGATCGTCCAGCGAGGCCAGCCCGGCCGCATCCAGGGCGTTGTTCTGCAGCGCCGGGATCACTGCGGCGTCATCGAGCACGGTGTAGGTGATGGAATCCAGCAGCGGCGGTGTTCCCCACCATTTCGGGTTGCGGGTCAAGATGATTCGCTGCGCACCCCGGTCGACGGTACTGATGGTGAACGGTCCCGCCGACACCGACGGCCCGTTGAGGAAGCCCTTGTTGAACGCCTCCGGGTCCGAGGTCACCGCCTTGGGCGCGAGCATTGCGTTGCCTGCGAACATTCCGCGCCAGTCGGCGAAGTGCCTGTCGAAGGTGATGACGGCCTGTCGCTCATCGACCCCCTTGGTCACCGAAGCCACCCGCTCGCTGCCGTTGGGCGAGGCGAACAGGAATCTCTTGTCCTTGCCGCTGGTGGCGTTGATCTGGGCGGCCATGTCCTCCCAGGTGATCGGTGAGCCGTCCGACCAGACCGCCTTGGGGTTGATCGTGTAGGTGACGATCTGCGGTTCGGTGCTGGTGAGTTCGACGCTGGTGAAGTAGTCGCTGTTGACCGTCATCTCGCCGTTGGGCTTGATGACGAAGGCGCGGGGCAGCGTCGCCCGCAGCATCCTGCCGAGCTCGCCGAGGTTGCCGTCGACGTGCAGGTAGTTGAAGTTGGGCGGGAAGCCGGTCAGCGCCAGCCGCAGATTGCCGCCCTGCTGCAGGGTGGTCGGGTCCTGCGGGTTGATGTCCGCGGTCGCGCCGATCTCGGCATTACCTCCGGCCGACGGCACCGAGGTGTCGGGGGCCGAACAACCGGTCAGGGCAAGCGTCACCGCTGCGCCCACCGCGAGCAGACGTGAAATCGCACTCATGCGTCCAGACTCTAACCGGGATCGGGCTGGTGGCGGGGGACCGCCGACAGCAGGCGACGGGTGTACTCGTGTTGCGGAGCGCCGAACACCTGCTCGCTGTCACCCTGTTCGACGACGCGGCCCTTGTGCATCACCGCCACCCGGTGGGCCAGGTGCCGCACCACCGACAGATCGTGGGAGACGAACAGGTACGCCAGCCCGAAACGCTCCTGCAGGTCCAGCAGCAGGTTGATGATGCCGGCCTGGATCGACACGTCCAGCGCCGACACCGGCTCGTCCAGCGCCAGGATCTTGGGTTGCAGCGCCAATGCCCGGGCGATGCCGATCCGTTGCTTCTGCCCGCCGGAGAATTCCGCCGGGTAGCGTCCGGCGTCCTCGCGGCGCAATCCGACCAGGCCGAGTAGTTCGGCCACCCGCTCTTCGGCTCTTGCACGATCGAAACCGTTGGCGCRCAATGGTTCCGCCAGTACATCGAGTACCGGCAGGCGCGGGTCCAGTGAGGCGACCGGGTCCTGGAAGACCACCTGCAGATCGCCGCGCAGTAGCCGCCGGCCCGGCCGGTCCAGTTTCGCCACATCGGTGCCGAGGACCTCGATGGTGCCGGACTGCGGGGCGGTCAGCTCTAGAACCTGATGCAGTGTCGTGGACTTGCCGGACCCTGACTCGCCCACGATGCCCAGGGTGCGGCCCTGATGCAGGTCGAAGCTGACACCGTCGACTGCGCGCACCTCGCCCACCCGGCGGCGGAACACCACACCCTTGGTCAGGGCGTAGGTCTTGGCCAGATCGCGCACCCGCAGCACGATCTCACCGCTGTCTTCGGCCGGATCCGCCTGCGGTGTGAGCGGCACCCCGTAGATATCGGCCGCGCTGCGCCCGCGGACCTGTTGGTGTCTGATGCAGGCGACCTGGTGGGCCGGGCCCACCGTGACGAGTTCGGGTTCGGCGGTGTGGCAGGCGTCGATCGCCAGGGGGCAGCGGGGGGTGAACGGGCAGCCCGGCGGCAGTGCCGCCAGGGACGGGGGCGCACCCGGGATGGGCACCAGGCGTTCACCGCGGGGTGCGTCCAAGCGGGGCACCGACCCGAGCAGCCCTGCGGTGTAGGGCATCCGGCGGTTGCGGTACAACTCGGCGACCGGTGCGGTCTCGACCGCCCGGCCGGCGTACATCACCAATGCGCGGTCGGCGAATTCGGCGACGACCCCGAGATCGTGGGTGATGATCAGCACGCCGGCACCGGTGACATCGCGTGCGGTGCGCAGTACGTCGAGGATCTGGGCCTGCACGGTCACATCGAGCGCCGTCGTGGGTTCGTCACAGATCAGCAGATCGGGGTCGTTGGCGATGGCAATCGCGATGACCACGCGTTGCCGCTCGCCACCGGACAATTCGTGCGGGAACGCCCGGGCACGTTGGTCGGGCTGGGCGATGCCGACGAGTTCGAGCAGTTCGACCGCGCGGGTCCGGGCCTGGCGGGCGCCGATATCGCGCCGGTGGATCCGGATGGCCTCGGCGATCTGATCGCCGACGGTGTACACCGGGGTCAGCGCCGACATCGGATCCTGGAAGACGGTGCCGATCCGGGCGCCGCGGATGCGCGACATCTGCGCGTCGGGCAGCCCGATGAGCTCGTCGCCCTGCAGCCGAACCGAACCGGACACCTCGGCGAACTCGGGGAGCAGACCGATGACCGCCATTGCGCTGGCCGACTTGCCCGCCCCGGACTCGCCGACCAGCGCGACCACCTCACCGGAATTCACGTGGTAGTTCAGCCCACGGACGGCGGCCACGGTTTCGGTGTCGGTAGGGAACTCGACCCGCAGGTCGCGCACTTCGAGCAGTGTCATGAGCGTCGCCGCCGCGGTCGGGCTGCCGGGTCGAGCGCGTCGCGCAGACCGTCACCGATCAGGTTGGCGCACAGCACGATCAGCACCAACACACCGGCGGGGAACAGGAACACCCAGGGGAATGTCGTCACCGACCGGGTGCCGTCGGCGATCAGGGTGCCCAGTGAGACATCGGGTGGCTGCACGCCGAACCCCAAAAAGCTCAGCCCGGTCTCGGCCAGGATCGCGATACCGACGTTCAAGGCGGTGTCGATGATCAGGATGGAAGCCACGTTGGGCAGGATGTGGCGGACGATGATCCGCCGGTTCGGAACGCCCATGTACCGTGCCGCGGAGACGAACTCGCGTTCCCGCAGGCTCATCGTCATGCCGCGCACGATGCGGGAACTGATCATCCAGCTGAACGCCGACAGCAGCACGATCAGCCACAGCACGCTGCCGCCGGACTCGCGGATGCGTGGCGTCACGATCGCGATGAGCAGGAAGCTGGGAACGACCAGCAGCAGATCGACGATCCACATCAGGGCGCGGTCGCGCCAGCCCCCGAAGTACCCGGCGATCGCACCGACGGTGGCGGCGATCAGGGTCGAGATCAATGCCACGGCCACGCCGATCAGCAACGACTTCTGCATGCCGCGCAGCGTCTGCGCCAGCAGGTCCTGACCGATCGAGTTGGTGCCGAACCAATGCACCGTCGTCGGGGGCTGCTGCAGCGCGTAGTAGTCCAGATCGGTGTGCGAATAGGGCAGCAGCGGGGGCAGCGCCCAGCAACCGATGAACAGCAGGGCGAGCACCGCCAGGGAGATGACGGCGGGGCGGTTGCGCAGGAACCGGCGCAGCACCAGGGTGCGCCGGGACACGAATCGGTACTCGGTATCGGTCATCCCACACGCACCCGTGGATCGAGGGCGGCGTAGACGACATCGGAGAGCAGGCCGGCGAGCAGGATCGTGACGCCGGTGAAGACGGTGATGGCGACCACGATATTTGTGTCCTGGGTGGTGATGCCCTGAATGACCCACTCGCCCATGCCGTGCCAGCCGAAAATCTTCTCGACGAACACCGCACCGGTGAACAGCCCGCCGACGCTGTAGGCGAACAGGGTGGCCATCGGGATGAGCGCGGTGCGCAGGCCGTGTTTGAACAGCGCCTGGCGGCGGGTGAGTCCCTTGGCCCGCGCCGTGCGGATGAAGTCCTGCCCCAACACATCCAGCATGGCGTTGCGCTGGTAGCGGCTGAACCCGGCGATGGAGGCCAGCGCCAGCGTGAACGTCGGCAGCACCAGATGCTGTATCCGGTCCACGAACTGGTTCCACCACCCGCCCACCGCATCGGGGGACGTCTCCCCGGTGTATTCGAACAATTGCAGCCCGAGTATCGAATTCACCTTCAGCGCACCGAGAATCAGCAGGTTGGCGATCACAAACGTGGGGGCGCTGATGATCAGCAGCGAGGCCACGGTGATGGCGCGATCGGAGAAACGGTACTGCCGGATGGCGCCCCAGGCGCCGACCACGACCCCGATGATCGTGCCGATGACCGACCCGATCAGCACCAGTCGCAGGCTCACCCCGATGCGGCGCCACAGTTCGTCGGTGACCGGCTGTCCGGTGACGGTGGTGCCGAAGTCGCCGCGGACGGCTCCGGACACCCAGTCCGCGTAACGCACCGGGATCGGCTTGTCGAGGTTGAGCTCGGCGGCCTTGGCGTCGATGACCGCCTGCGGCGGGCGTGGGTTGCGCTCCAGCAGGCTGTCCAGTGGGGAGAACGTCAGCGATGTCAGCGTGAACGCGAGGATCGAGGCCAGCGCCAGCAGGATGACGTAGTTGAGCAGCCGGCGCGCCAGGAACCGGGTCATCCGGTGGATCCGCTGCTGGGCTGCATGCGGAACAGGGTAGGAGATGGACGCGCCGCTGGTGCGCCGATGCCGGCGAACGGCGCGTTTTCGTAACGGACCGGGCGGGTAGCCGACTGTCATGACATCGAACAAACTGAAGCTGCTGTGTGCCGGCGCCGGCGTCGGTGCGATGCTGACCATGACGGGTGTTTCCGTGGTTCAGGGCGCCACGTTCAGCGCCGATCCGGCCCCGCCGGGCCCCGGTCCGGGTGTCACCGCGCCGGAGACCACCGAGCCGCTCGCACCCGGCGACAACATCGATGTGACCACCGCACCGCGGGAAGCCGACGAATCGGGGACCTGATCACTCACCGCGGGAAGGCCGGGCCGGATCACATCCGCCCGGCCTTTTCGCTGTGTAAACCGAAGGTGAATTCACGCGGCCTGGGTTTCATGCCCGGGGGTAGGGGTAACCCACCTGGCATGACATCGAACAAACTGAAGCTGCTGTTTGCAGGCGCGGGCGTCGGTGCAGTACTGGCCATGACCGGCATTTCCGTCGTCCAGACCACTACGTTCAGCGCCGATCCGGCGCTACCCGAGCCGACGGTGCCGGGCATCGTGACCGAGGTGACGGAGGCGCCCACCGAGGGGCCCACCCTGGAGGCCGAGACCCCGACCTACACCACGACCACCACCGTGGCACCGGCACCCTGACCGCTATCTGCTCTGTGACCGCTGTGGTCCGGGTTGTCGGTCGCCGCGTAGATCGCCCCGCCGCCGACAATGCCGATAACCGCCGCCACCACCACCGCCAGCACCGTCTGACGTGGATTCCACTCGCCTGCCATACGGCCCACCCTGACCGACACGGCTGGGCGCAGGCTGTGCGGGACATCGGAGGGCGATGAGCGGAACTCTCACAGCTTGCGCATAGGAACGGCACAGGGTCCGCCCACCGCAGTGCCAATAATGGAGATATGACGTCCCACGAGGCACCGGCACGCGCGGTGATGCACCGCGCCGACGGCAGGCCGATCCAGGTTCTCGTCGTCGATGACGAGCCGGTGCTGGCCGAGCTGGTCTCGATGGCACTGCGCTACGAGGGTTGGGACATCGCGACGGCCGGTGACGGGGCGGGCGCCATCGAACTGGCGCGCGACAACCCGCCGGACGTGGTGGTCCTCGACGTGATGCTGCCGGACATGAGTGGGCTCGACGTGCTGCGCAGACTGCGCGAGATGCAACCCGGTCTGCCGTTGCTGCTGCTGACGGCGAAGGACTCGCTCGAGGACCGGATCGCCGGACTCACCGCGGGCGGCGACGACTACGTGACCAAACCGTTCAGCATCGAAGAGGTCGTGCTTCGACTGCGGGCGCTGCTGCGCCGCACCGGGGTGGCCAACGATGCCGGCGACGCCCAGATCGTCGTCGGGGACCTGGTGCTCGACGAGGACAGTCACGAGGTGACCCGGGCGGGTGAGCCGATTTCCCTGACCGCAACGGAATTCGAGCTGCTGCGGTTCATGATGCGCAACGCCAAACGGGTGCTGAGCAAGGCGCAGATCCTCGACCGGGTGTGGAGCTATGACTTCGGTGGCCGGTCCAATATCGTCGAACTCTATGTGTCGTATCTGCGCAAGAAGATCGACAGCGGTCGCGAACCGATGATCCACACGCTGCGCGGCGCCGGATACGTCCTGCGTCCGCCGCGCTGATCCGATGAGCAGCCGCCTGCTCGCACCGCGCACGTGGTCGCTGCGGATGCGGCTGCTGGTCACCCAGGTGATTCTGCTGGCGTTGGTCTGCGTGGCCATCGGCGTCGCCACCGAGTTCGCGTTGCAGCGATTCCTGATGCGACAGCTCGACACCCAACTCGTCGAAGCGGCTCGCCGCTCGGCCGGAATCATGGAACTGCCACCACCGTTCCACCTGCCGCCCCCGCCGCCGGGCAGTCCCGCGCCGCAGATCCGGTTCCGGTTCGATCCCGAGCAGGGTCCGGGACCAGGGTTTCTCAACGCACCGGGGCAGGCGATCAATACCGTCGGGGCGGTCATCGGGCCCGGGGGCCGTGGCGGCGGGCAGGAGCGCAGCGACCAGGGAATCCAGATCGACGGCGGTGTGATCACCTCCGAAGGTGCCACCGCCGATATCAGCGCGGCAGCATCCGCGCAGTTGGCCCAGGTGGCGCCCGACCGCACCCCGGTCACCATCGACCTCGACGGGCTGGGCTCGTACCGGGTGATAGCGGGACAGTTGCGCCACGGCGGACACCGCGTCGTCGTCGGGCTTCCGACCACCGTCGTCGACGAAACCCTGTGGTGGGTGCTGCTGATGTTCTGCGTGGTCTCGGCGGTCGCGCTGGCCGCCGCCACCGCCGTCGGGATCTGGATCATCCGACGCCAATTGGAGCCGCTGTCAAAGGTTTCCGCAGCGGCACGCGATGTCGCCGACCTGGAGCTCGACAAGGGTGAGGTGCGGTTGCCGACCCCGATCGTGCTCGTCGATCCGGAGGGCGCGCACACCGAGATCGGTCAGCTGGGCTCGGCGCTGAACCGGATGCTGGACCGCATCGCCGGGGCGCTGTCCGCGCGCCATGCCAGCGAGACCCGGGTCCGGCAGTTCGTCTCCGATGCCAGCCATGAGCTGCGCACCCCGCTGGCGGCCATCCGCGGCTACACCGAATTGGCACAACGTAAACGAGATGAACTTCCCGAGGATGTCGCGCACGCGATGAGCCGGGTCGAATCCGAGACCCAGCGCCTCACCACCTTGGTCGAGGACATGCTGCTGCTGGCCCGCCTGGATGAGGGGCGCCCGCTGGAACGGGCCCCGGTGGATCTGGTCCGGGTGGTGGCCGACGCGGTCAGCGACGCCCATGCCGCGGGGCCCGAGCACGAGTGGACCCTGGAACTGCCCGATGACCCGGTGCAGGTCACCGGCGACCAGGCCCGTCTGCATCAGGTGCTGACCAATCTGCTGACCAACGCCCGGGTGCACACCCCGGCAGGCACCACCGTCACCACCTCGGTCTCGATGCGCGGCGATGGCGCCGCTGTGCTGGCGGTCACCGATGACGGCCCCGGCATCCCGGAAACGTTGCAGCCGGAGGTCTTCGAGCGGTTCGCCCGCGGCGATTCCTCGCGCTCCCGGCGCGGCGGCAGCACCGGACTGGGACTGGCGATCGTCGCGGCAGTGGTGAAAGCGCACCGCGGCACGATCGATCTGCACAGTGTGCCCGGCGATACCCGGTTCGTGATCACCCTGCCCGCCGACGGTCACAGCTGACGCACAGCCAGGACACATACCGGGCGTAGCGGCGCACACCAGAATCGTTGGATGACTGCCGTACTGACGCGTGCCCCCGTCACGACCGCACCGCCGCGGCGGCCCGGCGGCGAACGTCTCGCGTTCGGGTCCCTGCTGGTCGCGACGGCGGCGCTGTACCTGYGGAACCTGTCGGCCAGCGGCTGGGCCAACAGTTTCTACTCCGCGGCGGTGCAGGCGGGAGGCCAGAGCTGGACGGCGTGGCTGTTCGGATCCAGCGATGCGGCCAATGCCATCACCGTCGACAAGACCCCGGCAGCACTATGGGTGATGGGTCTGTCGGCGCGGATGTTCGGATTCAGTTCGTGGAGCGTGCTCCTACCGCAGGCCCTGATGGGTGTGGTCTCCGTCGCGCTGCTGTACGCGGCCGTGCGGCGGGTCAGCGGGCCCGGCGCGGCCCTGCTCGCCGGTGCTGTGCTGGCATCGACACCGGTGGCGGCGTTGATGTTCCGGTTCAACAACCCCGACGCACTGCTGGTGCTGTTGCTGGTGGCCGCGGCGTACTGCGTACAACGCGCCTGCGCGCCCGACGCCGGACGGTGGTGGATGGTTGCCGTCGGCGTTCTGGCCGGATTCGGGTTTCTGGCCAAGATGCTGCAGGCCTTCCTGGTCCTGCCCGCATTCGCCGCCGCCTATCTGATCTGTGCGGCCGCCCCGCCGCGGACCCGGATACTACGACTCGGCGCAGGCATTGCGGCGCTGGTGGTTTCGGGTGGCTGGTACCTGCTCCTGGTCGAGTTGTGGCCGGCCGGTCGCCGTCCCTATATCGGGGGATCGCAGCACAACAGCATCGTCGAACTGGCGCTCGGATACAACGGTGTCGGCCGGCTGACCGGGGCCGAGACCGGCGGGCTGGGGAACCTGAACTTCGACGTCGGCTGGGGGCGGTTGCTGGGCAGCGGGATGGGAGCCGATATCGGGTGGCTGCTGCCTGCCGCACTGATCTGCACCGGCGCAGGTTTCGTCCTGACGCGGCGGGCGCCGCGTACCGACGCGGCCCGGGCGGCGCTGATCATCTGGGCCGGCTGGCTGGTGC
The DNA here is from genome assembly GCF_056400845.1 of Mycobacterium sp. P4_H6. Classification (NCBI taxonomy): domain Bacteria; kingdom Bacillati; phylum Actinomycetota; class Actinomycetes; order Mycobacteriales; family Mycobacteriaceae; genus Mycobacterium; species Mycobacterium sp. P4_H6. Next base: position 12,957 of record NZ_JBFUKN010000103.1, read on the forward strand.
TGACGGCCGCGGTGTTCAGCTACGCCAATGGCATCGTGCACTCGTACTACACCGTCGCCCTGGCGCCCGCGATCGCCGCATGCCTGGGCATCGGATCGGAATTGTTGTGGCGCAACCGGAACAAGCCGCCCTGCGCGACCGCACTGGCCGGCACGGTGCTGGTGACGATCACCCTGGCGGTGGTGCTGCTGGCGCGCAGGCCGGACTGGATGCCGTGGCTGCGGCCGGCGATCGCGGTGATCGGCGTGACCGCGGCGGTGCTGATCCTGGTGAGCGGCCGGTTGCCGAAACCGGTGGACCGAATTGCCACGGTGCTGGCGGCCGTGGCGATACTGGCCGGGCCCGTCGGCTACTCGGTGGCCACCGCGGCGGCCCCGCATCAGGGTGCAATCCCGATGGTGGGACCGGCGCGGGGCGGTGGGGGCTTCGGTCCCGGCTTCCTTGATGCGCCGGAACCGACACCGGAGCTCACTGCGCTGCTGACCGATGACGCCGCGCGCTATACCTGGCCGGCAGCGGTGGTGGGCTCCAACAACGCTGCGGGCTATCAGCTGGCCGCCGATGTCCCGGTGATGGCGGTCGGCGGGTTCAACGGCACCGACCCCGCACCCACCCTGGATGAGTTCCGCGGGCTGGTGGCCGCGGGGAGCATCCACTACTTCATCGAATCGCGCATCATGGCCAGTTCGCGCACCGACCACGGCGGCAGCGAGGCCGCGGTGGACATCGCGGACTGGGTCGTGCAGACCTTCGTCCCGAGGACCGTCGGCGGCACCGTCGTCTACGACCTCACCGGCGCCGGAGCCGACTCATAGCCGGCACACAGCTTGCGCCAACGGACGGCACACCGTGGGCACCGAGCATGGACACCATGACCGAGATCCTCTCCGCGGCACGCCCCAACGTCGCACTGACCGTCCCCGGTGTGCCGGTCGTCGACATCGTGGTGCCGGTATTCAACGAACAGGCCGCCCTGGAGAACTCGGTGCGCAGGCTGCACCGGCATCTGCAGGACAATTTCACCTTCGCGGTGCGCATCACCATCGCCGACAACGCCAGCACCGATGACACCCCCCGCATCGCCGCCGCGCTCGCCGGTGACCTCGAGGGCGTGCGCATGGTGCGACTGGAGGAGAAGGGCCGCGGCCGCGCACTGCACAAGGTGTGGAGCGAATCGGACGCGCCGGTGCTGGCCTACATGGATGTCGACCTGTCCACCGATCTGGCCGCGCTGGCGCCGCTGGTGGCTCCGCTGCTGTCCGGTCATTCCGACCTGGCGATCGGCACCCGGCTCAACCGCAGCTCACGTGTTGTCCGCGGCGCCAAACGGGAGTTCATCTCCCGCTGCTACAACCTGATCCTCAAATCGACACTGTCCGCCGGCTTCTCCGACGCGCAGTGCGGTTTCAAGGCGATCCGCGCAGATGTCGCCCGCGAACTGCTGCCCTATGTCGCCGACACCGGCTGGTTCTTCGACACCGAACTGCTGGTGCTGGCCGAACGCAGCGGCCTACGGATCCACGAGGTGCCGGTGGACTGGGTCGACGACCCGGACAGCCGGGTGGACATCGTCGCCACCGCCAAGGCCGACCTGCGCGGAATCGGACGGCTGCTGCGGGGCTTCACCGACGGCTCGATCCCGGTCAACACCATTGCCGCCCAACTGGGTTCGCGGCGCGCAGCCGCACCGGGCTCCCTGCTGCGCCAAGTCGTGCGGTTCGGCACCGTGGGTGTGCTGTCCACCGCGGCATACCTGGTGTTGTTCCTGTTGCTGCACGGAGTCGTCGGAGCCCAGCTGGCCAATCTGCTGGCGCTGCTGCTGACCGCGATCGGCAACACCGCGGCCAACCGGCGATTCACCTTCGGCGTGCGCGGCGCCGGTGCGGTCGCGCGGCATCATGTCGAAGGTCTCATCGTGTTCGCCATCGCGCTGGCCATCACCAGTGGTTCGCTGGCCGGATTGCACGCCGTGACCGATCGCCCCGACCAACTGCTGGAGACATCCGTACTGGTGATCGCCAACCTGGTGGCCACCGTCGCGCGCTTCGTCCTGCTGCGCGGCTGGGTCTTTCACCCCCGCCGCCGCTGACTCCCACCACCGAAGGATTGACATGACCACGACTGCAGAAGTTCAGACGAYGGCCGCACAGGCCCCCGTGCCCGACATCCGCCCACGCTGGGAACGTCCGGGGTTGCTGGCGCTGCTCGCCGGCACCGCCGCGCTCTACCTGTGGGCGCTGGGCTCCAACGGATGGGCCAACAGCTACTACGCCGCCGCTGCGCAGGCGGGCACCCAGGACTGGAAGGCCTGGCTGTTCGGGTCCTTCGACGCGGGCAACGCCATCACGGTGGACAAGCCGCCCGCCGCGCTATGGGCAATGGCCTTGTCCGGCAGAGTGTTCGGCTTCAACGAGTTCACCATGCTGCTGCCGCAGGCCCTGATGGGCGTGGCGGCCGTCGCGGTCTTGTACTTCACCGTGCGGCGCAGCAGTGGACCCGCGGCGGGGCTGATCGCCGGTGCCGCGCTCGCGCTGACACCGGTTGCGGCGCTGATGTTCCGGTACAACAATCCGGACGCGCTGCTGGTGCTGCTGCTCGTGGTCGCGGCGTACTGCATGGTGCGGGCAACCCAGCAGGGCAGCATGCGGTGGGTGGCGCTGTCGGGGAGCGCGGTCGGTTTCGCGTTCCTGACCAAGATGCTGCAGGCGTTTCTGGTGGTGCCCGCGCTGAGTCTGGTGTTCCTGGTTGCCGCACCGATGGCATTCTGGAAGCGCATCGGCGCGTTACTGGTCGGGGCAGTGGTCGCCGTATTTTCAGCGGGGTGGTACATCGCACTGGTGAGCCTGTGGCCGGCGGATGCCCGGCCCTACATCGCCGGCTCGAGCGATAACAGCCTGCTGCAGTTGGCATTCGGCTACAACGGTATCGACCGCATCGTCGGTCAGGGCCAGCCCGGTGGCGGGCCCGGACACGGTGGCCCCGGCCCGGGCGGACCCGGCGGTGGGGGAGCGAACCTGTTCTTCGGTGGCGACCCGGGTATCGGCAGGCTCTTCGGCGCGTCCATGGGGGCCGAGGCGTCCTGGCTGCTGCCGGCGGCACTGGTCGGCCTGGTCGCCGTGCTGTGGCTCACCCGGCGCGCCGCGCGCACCGACATGGTGCGGGCGTCCACGCTGATGTGGGCCGGCTGGCTGCTCGTCACCGGTGCGGTGTTCAGTTTCATGGACGGCATCATCCATCCGTACTACACGGTGGCCCTCGCTCCGGCGACCGCTGCGCTGGTGGGGATTTCGGTGGTCGAGCTGTGGCGTCGCCGTGAGCACCCGGCCGCGCGGGCGGTGCTGGCGCTCACCCTGGCGGGCACCGGAGGGTGGACCTTCGCCCTGCTGGCGCGACTTCCGCAGTGGTGGCCGGTGCTGCGGTGGTCGGTGCTCATCGCGTCCGTGGTCGTCGCGGTGGTGCTGGCGTTCGGGGCGCACCGACTGGGCCGGGCCGCCGGTGCGGCGCTGGTGGCCGCGGCGCTGCTGGCCGGCGGCGCGGGTAGCGCCGCGTGGGCGGTGGCCACCGTCGCAGGCGGCAACAGCGGTGGCCCGATGGCGGTATCCGGTCCGGCTCAGCAACACGATTTCGGGCCCGCCGGTCCGGCTCAGCAACACGATTTCGGGCCCGGCGGTCCGGGCGGGCCCGGCGGGCGCCCCGGCGGGCCGGGGTCCCGCGGCGATGACACGGCACTGGTCGCGCTGGTGACCGGGCTGGACAATCGTTGGGCGGCAGCGACAATCGGCTCCATGATGGCCGGAGATCTGGAACTCAAGAGCGGCGCCTCGATCATGTCGATCGGCGGGTTCGCGGGTGGGGACAATTCGCCGACACTGCAGCAGTTCCAGGACTACGTCGCCGCCGGGGATGTGCGGTACTTCATCGCCGGCGAGCGGTTCGGCCCCGGTGGTCAGCGGGACGGCTCGGGCACCCAGATCACCGAGTGGGTGCAGCAGAACTTCGCCAAGCTCGATATCGGTGGCAGCACGGTGTACGACCTGAGCAGACCGCTGCGCTGAACGCCCACCGCTTCGGCTCAGCCTGATTTTGGCGGGTACTCATCGCCTGCCTTGCGGGCTAGTGTCCGGCGTATGTCTGTCACCGATGAGTACCTGGCCAACAACGAGGCGTATGCGGCGCAGTTCTCCGGGCCGTTGCCGTTGCCGCCGAGCAAGCTTCTCTGCACTTGTCAACGAGAATGGGTTCAGTGGTTCGACCCGAACCGTGCGCGCACCCGATCGACGGACTGTCTATCTGCACCTAGACGCGCACAACCGGCTTGACCGCCAACCGATCCGTGATTTCGTCCCGCTGTTCACCGAGAACGTGCACGTCAATGCCTCGTGCAGCTGGCCGCCAGCGCCTAACCACACGCGATCGAGTCGGCCCCTGTCGAATCGAGGCTGGGGGCGACACCCTCTTCGGACAGGGGCGCTATCCGTCAGACGGGAGGCGCTTCGCCGCTCATCCATCGACCAACAGGCGGGACGCGGCGCGACCCTCGGTTGAAATCGGACCACGGCAGTCGAGCCTGGGTCGCCGCCAGGGAAGCCGCGCGCTGCGGTCCGCCGCCCGTGAGGACCGAATCTCAGGCTGTGATGCGCATTTCGGTGACCTTGTCGTCGGCCAGCCGGAATGTGAAGGTGCTGGGGCCGTTGAAGCCGTTGCCGCCGACTTCGGCGATGACGGTGACTTCGGTATCCTCGGTGGAGTAGAAGTGAATGACCTTTAAGGTCACCTCTTTTCCGATGAACTCGGCATCACTCCAGCTTCGGATGTCCTGGGGTCCGTGGAACTTTCGTCCCCAGTCGTCGACGAGGCCCAGGCGTGGGGCGAACGTGGACAGGAATGCGTCGGTGTCGCCGATGTTGGCAGCGTCGATAAGGGCACGTACTTCCGGGCGCAGGGAGGAGGGCATGGTCGTCTCTCGTTGTGGTCGTTGATTGTCGGACTAGCTCACGCAATGTTGAGTGGCATCGTCGAATCGCCTGATGCCGTCGTGCGTGGTCACGGTGACTGCATGTCCTGGCCGGGTTCGGGGATATCCTCGCCCGAGTCGCCGGCGTGGGCCTGATCAGGGTTGGGGCCTGCACCGTGGTCGGGGTTGGTGCAGATCGTTCCTTCGCACGGCACGTAGGACCCGTCAGCGTTGGGGTTGGGGATGGCGTCAGGACCGACATAGGTGCCCACCGGGCAACCGGGGTCTTCATTCTGTGCGCAGTACTGCGGCGAAAGGTCGTTGCCCGTAGACCCGTCGGCTCCCGGCGATTGCGGCGCTGTCGGGGTCACCGCAATGCCAGGTGTGGGGCTCGGGGGTTGGGCCGGTGCCGTGACAGGGGCCCTGTTGGTCGAGGTGACGACGGTGACGGTGGAGGTTGGTGCCGGTTGCGGTGACGTGCTGCAGGCGGTGGCTAGGGTGCAGATGCCGGCGGCAACCACGATGGCGATGCGGTGTTTCATGAAGTCTCCTGGTCGGCGCTTCGACGCGTGTGTCGGGGTTGTTGGTGTTCGGGGTGCGATCGATAGAGGGTCGTACCGGCCTCTGGCGATTGCTTTCGGGTAGCCGCGACGGTGCGGCGACGATGGCGCCGCCTCGTCGACTGTGCCACCGCGACGGCGACAAGGATGGCCAGCGTCAGGCCGGCGGTCATCAACCGGTCGGTCAGTGGTGCCAGGCCGGCGAGTGCCGCGAGAGCGACCAGGCCGCCGAGGTGGCTGTACGCGATTTCGTGGTAGACGACATGGGTATAGATGAGGCTGCCCAACAGATAGATCGCCGGCCCGCCGACCAGGACGGCGATGATGGGCACAGTCATGTCGGCGGCCGGGTCGGCGAGAAYGAGCGCGTTGGCCACGGCACAGACGATGATGCCGCCGACCAGGACGACGTGGGTGTAGTGGAACTTGGCGCCGAGGCCTCCGGGATCGTCGGATCGGCTGATGACAGCATGGCCGTCGGCGCTGCTGTTACCGAAGTAGATCCACCATGCCGCGATCACCCCGCCGAACGCCACCGCGGCGGCAATGAGGATCGGGGCGCCCCACTGCGGTTGGTCAGAGAACTGTGCCCCGGTGCTCAGGATCGTCTCACCGAACGCGACGATGACGAACAGTCGGCACCGCTCCGCCAGATGCCCGCCGTCGATGGTCCATGCCCGCGTCGACGACCGCCCCAGCAAGGGAAACGCGAAACCGATCATCGGCGCCAGGTACTCCACCAATACCGCTGCACCCCACAGCGATAGCCGAACCCAGTCTTCGGTGAAGGCGCCGCCAAACCACAGCACCGCCGATACCAGCAGCCAGGCCAGCATGCGGGTGAAGTTCGGGAACAATTCGTGATTTCTGCCCACCGTGAGCAGAACGAACACCGTCCGACCGACTTGCAACGAAACGAAGGCCGCAGCGAAGATCGCCGCGCGGTGGTCGAAGGCGTGCGGGATCGCCGCCCCGATCACGAGCACGACACCCATCAGGGCGAACAGCATGGAGCGGATCGCCGGTGTATCGGGATCGAACCAGTTGGTCACCCAGCACGTGTACTGCCAACCGAGCCACACCGCGAACCACAGCACTAGCATGTGCAGCGCGTTGAGCGCCGAGAGATCATGCAGCAGCGCATGACTGAGTTGGATGACGGCGAATACGTAGACCAGATCGAAGAACAACTCGACCACGCTGACCTCGGCGTGCTCGCCGCGATCACGCAGTGAGCCCTTAGCGCGCCGCGCCATCATCACCATTCCCCTCGTGATGGTGATGACCCGCGACCCGGCCCGCGCACCGCTTCATCGGTCGAACTACACGTGCTGGGGTCATTGTCAGCGGGTGGTGTAGCCGCCGTTGGCGAGGATGGTCTGCCCGGTGATCCACCATCCGTCGCTGACCAGGAATCTCACCAGCGGCACAATATCTTTGGGGTCGGTGAGCCCGGTGTCGGTGAACTTCGACAGGTCCGCGGCGTTCTGGTTGTACTCCGCGGACTCGCGGGACTCTTGACCGTAGAAGAACGGTGTCTCCATCGGCCCGGGTGCCACCGCGGTGACCGAGATTCCCCTCGCACCGAATTCCTTGGCCGCCGCACGGGTGAAGTGCTCGACAGGTGCCTTCGAGCCGGCGTAGATCGAGTACAGGCCCGTGTAGGCCGACAGCAACGAGGTCACCAAGGTGACCAGCTTCCCGCGCTCGGACAGATGCTCGCCGGCTTGCTGGATGAAGAACAGCGCAGTCTTGGCGTTGATCGCGAAGATTTTGTCGTAGTCCTCTTCGGTGATCTCGGCGATTGGCTTCTTGATGACCATTCCGGTCGTGTTGATGGCGATGTCGAGCGAACCCATCGCGTTTTTGGCGTCGGTGAACAGCGTCCCAACCGCTGCAGCAGTGGTGAGGTCGGCTTGGAACAGGTGGGCGGTGGCGCCGGCCTCTTGGATCGCGGCGGCGGTTTCCTCGGCAGCGACGCGGGTGGACTCGCTGTTGTAGTGCACCGCAACGGCGCGCGCGCCCTGTGCTGCGAGGTCCCGGGAGATCAGCCCGCCCAGGTTCTTCGCCCCGCCGGCGATGAGGATGTTTTTGCTGGTGATGGTGTTATCGGTCATTGTTGCTCCTCTCTGATTTGCGGTCGGCAGGATATCGTGGGCCAATTGCTGGACACCTTCGAAGAATCAGCGACTTTCGAAAAAGCGCGCAGCAGGGGGCCGGATGCGGGTATGGGACGGACAACGCGAACGCAGCGCACGCGATGTCGTCGCAGCACGCGATCTACAGCTGCAGGGCCTGGACTTCCGCTTCGTTGCCGAAACGGTGAGCGCTCCCACCGATTGGTGCTTCCAAGAGCCCCATCACGTATTCGTCATCCACCGCCGCGGTGATCTCAGCTCCATGGAGATCGAATTCCAGAACGGGCCGTCGGGCCGGACGCTTCCCCGCGTCGGAGACGTATGGGTCATCCCCGCCGAGCACCGCTACGCAGCCCTGGCCCAGGGCGCGGTGGTCGGATTCTGTGAAATCACCGTGCCGGTATCCGTTATCGGCGATCGAGGTCTGACACCACGAGTGGGCTATCAGGACACGCTGCTGCACCGGCTCGTCGAACGCCTCGCCGGCCAGGTCCACCAAGATGGAGCCGCAGCGACGCTGTTTCGCCAGTCACTGGCGCAGACATTGCAAATGCACATCGCTGATCACTACCCCGCCCAGCACAGACCTGTTCATCGTGAGCATGGCGATCGTGGTCTCGATCGACATGACCAGCAGATCGTCATCGACTACCTGCACTCCGAGTTGGACAGTCGCATAGATCTCGACGCACTGGCCGCCACGGTGGGCATGACCGCCGCCAGCTTCCTGCCCGCCTTCTCAACGGCTTTCGGGACAACGCCGCACCAGTACCTGATCGAGCAGCGCATCGAGCGGGCCAAGGTGCTGTTATCGGCGACGGTGGCAAGCGTCACCCATATCAGCGCAATACTCGGCTTCTCCTCGCCGAGCCATTTCGCCACAACGTTCAAACAGCGCGTCGGCGTCACCCCGACCATGTATCGAACACACGGATAAGCGATGGTGCGCGGCGAGTACACCCGGCGGACCAGCCGCGGCGCCACGGATATTCGCAACCCCCCACTTTTTCTGAAGGTTGATCCCCCGCTC
>NZ_JBFUKN010000104.1:0-21312 GCF_056400845.1 Mycobacterium sp. P4_H6
TCCCCACCACCGAAGATCTCGAAGAGATGCTCGACGAATCCTGATCTCCTCGCGTTCGCTCCCCTCCCTCACGAAAGGCACCGCATGTCCAACGAGATCGATCCCCGGCTACTGTCCCGACTGGCTGCCAACCGCACCAGCCGGCGACGGTTCATCGGCGGCAGCGCCGCCACGGCCGCGGCGGCGATCCTTGGCTCCTCGTTCCTCGCCGCGTGCGGATCCGACAGCAGCAGCACCGGTTCGTCGAGCACTCAGGATGACGGTGGACCCGCCAGTGGCACACTGCGCGTGTCGAACTGGCCGCTCTACATGGCCGACGGTTTCATCGCCGCGTTCCAGACGGCATCGGGTCTGACCGTCGACTACAAGGAAGACTTCAACGACAACGAGCAGTGGTTCGCCAAGGTGAAGGAACCGCTGTCGCGCAAGCAGGACATCGGCGCCGACCTGGTGGTTCCCACCGAGTTCATGGCCGCCCGCGTCAAGGGTCTTGGCTGGCTGAACGAGATCAGCGACGCCGGCGTGCCCAACCGCAAGAATCTGCGACAGGATCTGTTGGACTCCAAGGTCGATGAGGGCCGCAAGTTCACCGCGCCGTACATGACGGGCATGGTGGGCCTTGCCTACAACAGGGCGGCCACCGGGCGCGACATCAGAACTATCGACGACCTGTGGGATCCGGCGTTCAAGGGCCGGGTCAGCCTGTTCTCCGACGTCCAGGACGGCCTCGGCATGATCATGCTGTCCCAGGGCAACTCCCCGGAGGACCCGACGACGGAATCCATCACCCAGGCGGTGAATCTGGTCCGCGAGCAGAAGGACAAGGGGCAGATCCGCCGCTTCACCGGCAACGACTACGCCGACGATCTGGCGGCCGGCAATATCGCTGTCGCACAGGCATATTCGGGTGACGTCGTGCAGCTGCAGGCCGACAATCCCGATCTGCAGTTCATCGTTCCCGAATCCGGTGGCGACTGGTTCATCGACACCATGGTGATCCCGTACACCACGCAGAACCAGAAGGCCGCCGAGGCGTGGATCGACTACGTCTACGACCGGGCCAACTACGCGAAGCTGGTCGCCTTCACCCAGTTCGTGCCTGCGCTCTCGGACATGACCGACGAACTCGCCAAGGTCGATCCGGCATCGGCGGAGAATCCGCTGATCAATCCGTCTCCCGAGGTGCAGGCGAACCTGAAGTCGTGGGCTGCGCTCACCGATGAGCAGACCCTGGAGTTCAACACCCTGTACGCCGCCGTCACCGGTGGCTAGGTCGATGGCACAGCGAACGCAGGGAGCATAAATGGCTGGAGTCGCAGCCAGCAGCCGGCAGCGGAGCAAGATCGCCCCGTACCTGATGATCTTGCCCGCGCTGGCTTATCTCGCAGTGTTCTTCGTGGTGCCGTTCTTCTCGTTGGCCCGGACATCGCTGTCCTCATCGGGCGGTTCGGTGTACCTGCCGACACTGACGTTCGACTGGAACTTCGCGAACTTCGTCGATGCGTTCAGGCTCTACCAGGACCCCATCCTGCGGTCGTTCGGTTATGCGGCGGCGGCGACCGTGCTGTGCATGCTGTTGGCGTTCCCGCTGGCCTATGTGATCGCGTTCAAGGCCGGCCGGTTCAAGAACCTGATCCTCGGGTTGGTGATCCTGCCGTTCTTCGTGACATTCCTGATCCGCACCATCGCCTGGAAGACGATCCTCGCCGACGAGGGCTGGGTGGTCAGCGCACTGGGCACGATCGGGTTGCTTCCGGAGGAGGGCCGGCTGCTCTCGACGAGCTGGGCGGTGATCGGCGGGCTGACCTACAACTGGATCATCTTCATGATCCTGCCGCTGTACGTCAGCCTGGAGAAGATCGATCCGCGGCTGCTGGAGGCCGCCCGCGACCTGTATTCCGGTGGCACCCGCAGTTTCCGGAAGGTGATCTTCCCGCTGGCGCTACCGGGCCTGCTCGCGGGCAGCCTGCTGGTGTTCATCCCCGCGGTCGGTGATTTCATCAACGCCGACTACCTGGGCAGTACCCAGACCACGATGATCGGCAACGTGATCCAGAAACAGTTCCTGGTGGTCAAGGACTACCCCGCTGCCGCCGCGCTGAGCCTGGGGCTGATGGGTCTCATTCTGGTCGGGGTGCTGATGTACACCCGGGCGCTGGGTACGGAGGACCTCGTATGACCGCGATCGGGGCGACGCCGAAGCGCGTTGCCGAGCGGCCGGCGGCGCCGAAACGCGTTCGGACCCGGCCGAAGTGGGGCGACGTCTCACTGCGCATCGTGGCCGGACTGGTACTGCTGTACCTGTTCATGCCGATCCTGGTGATCGTGCTGTTCTCGTTCAACGATCCGGCGGGCAAGTTCAACTACACCTGGCAGGGCTTCACCCTGGACAACTGGGCCGACCCGTTCAAGTATCYGGCGCTCACCGAGGCGCTGAAACTCAGCCTCAACATCGCCTTGGTGTCCACGCTCATCGCGCTGGTGCTGGGCACGTTGCTGGCGATCGCCCTGGTGCGCCAGCGTTTCCGCGGGTACCGGGCGGTGGACACGTTCATGATCCTGCCGCTGACCGCTCCCGAGGTGGTGATGGGGGCCTCGCTGCTGACGTTGTTCCTGGACTTCGGCTGGGCCGCCGGCTACACCACCATCCTGATCGCACACGTCGCCTTCGAGGTCAGTTTCATCGCGATGACGGTGCGGGCCCGGGTGCGCGGTTTCGACTGGACATTGGAGGATGCGTCGCTGGATCTGGGCGCCAACCCGACCCGGACGTTCTTCAAGGTGACGCTGCCGCTGATCGTGCCGGGCATCGTGGCGGCGGGCATGCTGTCGTTCGCGTTGTCACTCGACGATTTCATCGTCACCTACTTCGTCAGCGGATCCACCGTCACCTATCCGCTGTACGTCAACGCGGCGGTCAAAGCCGCTGTGCCACCGCAGATCAACGTGCTGGCCACGGCAATCCTGGTGGTCAGCCTGCTGCTGCTGGCGGCAGGCACCCTGTACCGCCGCAAGAAGGTCGTCATCTAGGCGATCAGACCGGTGCGGTGATGGGTTCGCGCGCCCCGTGGCGCGCGGCCCCGATACCGGCGGCGACGACGAAGCCGAGGCCGAGCAGGCCGATGAGCGCGGGAACCTGGTGCAGGATCAGCCATCCCATCAACATGGCGAAGCCGGGCTCCAGGCTCATCAGGGTGCCGAACGCTGCCGCGGTCAGTCGCCGTAACGACAGCAGTTCCAGGGCGAACGGGACGACCGGCAGCAGGATGGCCAGGCCGATGCCGATCAGCCACAGCTGCGGGGTCATCGCGGTGAACACCGCCGGGCCCGCGACCGCCGAGGCGACCAGGGCGGCAACCGGCATCGACACCGCGAGCCCGTTGAGCCCGGTGAGCTGCTCGCCGACGCGCTGGGTCAGCAGAATATAGGCGCCCCAGCATAATCCGGCGCTCAGCGCGTAACCCACCCCGAGCGGGTCGAAACTGCCCGACCACGGCTCGGTCAGGAGCAGCACGCCGATCGCGGCGAGGCCCGGCCAGACGAAGCGGTGACGACCCGAGCCGCGCAGCACAGCGACACCGAGCGGCCCGAGGAACTCCAGCGCGCTGGCGGTACCCAGCGGGATGCGTTCCACCGACATCATGAACAGCACGGTGATGCCCGCGGTCACGACTCCGAGCAGCACGGCGGCGACGAACGCGGAGCGGGTGAACGACGACGGCCGCGGACGGACGATGATCAGCAGCAGGATCCCCGCCCAGAACAGGCGCAGCCAGGCCGCGCCCACCGCGCCGATATCGTCGATCAGCCCCACCGCGATGGCGGCGCCCAACTGCACCGAACACATCGCAGCAACGGCCATGAACGCACCGCTGCGTGCTCCGTTCGTCACCATCACTGCATTCAACGGTGCCCGCGGTCAGCTGTCCACGAGTTTTCCCAGGATCTGATCCGCGATCCGCTGGTGTCCGGCGCGGTTGGGGTGCACATCGTGATCGCTGCACCAGTAGCTCAGCGCGCACACGTCGGCCGCGGAGCCGACCGGAGAGTCGGCGAACAGCGCGCCGGACCGCGAATACGTCTGCCGCAAGGCCGGATTGAACTTCTCGTCGAAGACAGTGGCCGCGGTATCGGCGTGCTCGCCGGCGAGGAACACGTTCAGGTAGGACACGCCGACCACCGGAACGCCGGCGTCGAGCACTCCCCTGAGCTTGCCCAGCATGTCGTCGAGGGCGGACGCAGCGGATGCGCTGGCGGACTCGGCGCAGGCGGGTGCGCCGCCAGATGCCGCCTCGGCGATACAGGGCGCGACATCGTTACCTCCGGCGACCACGGTCACCAGACCCACCTGATCGCGATGCTCGGCGACGAAACGGGCGGCCGCGTCCGCCTGTGACAGATCGGGATATTCGGGGCTGTCCTGCGCCCGGGCACCGGCATCGCAGCCGGACCGATGGGCAATCTGCTGGGCGGTGGCTCCCGAGCAGCCGAAGTTGATCAGCCGCCATCCCGGATTGTCGTTGTGCTGCAGGGCCTCTTCGGTCAGATATGCGAACCCGTCACGGGACGTGCCGTTCGGACCGTCACCGGTGGCATAGGAGTCCCCGATGGACACGTAATAGATCGGGTCGGTGGCGGGTGCGGCCGGGCCGGAACCACAGCCGGTTACGACCAGCGTGACGGCAAGAACCAGCGCCGCGGCGCGATCAGCGGGTGCGGTCGGGGAACGGATCATTGCGGAAGTCGATCTGTGCGTCCGGGTTGCTCACGGCCGTGACCATCCCGGAACCGATGGCGCCCTCGCTGTCGAACAGTGTCGAGGTCCCGACCGCGATTCCGTCGGCAGCCCAATGGGAGTCGGCCTGCACGCCGATCCACTCGTCGCGCGGCAGCCGGGCCAGCGCGACCGTCAGATCACCGTTGATGTACCCGACGCCCGCGGTACCCAGATTGGTGACGAGGCTGGTCCCCTCGGCAGCCATGGCGGCCCGCACGAACGGTGTGTTGCGGTAACCGTCGACGACGTCGATGGTGCGATTGAGGAAGCGTTTGCGGGACGCATTCTGGTGATCGGCGATGGCGCCCGTCCAGCCGATCTCGTCACTACCGATCCCGATACCGCGGCTCTCGTCGCGATCGGGCGGGCCGACGAACTCGGCGGGCGAGACCCATTCGGTGCCCCGCGGCGGTGCCGAGAGCCGGTACTGGACCAGCGTGGCCCGCACCACCGTCACACCGTCCTGGATCAGTTCGCATTCCGCGTTGCGCACCCGCCGGCCGTCGCGCACCAGGGTCAGTTTGGTGATCGTCGGAACCCCGCGGGCCGCCTTGAACAGGTCGACGGTGAGCCGCGACGGCAGGAACTCCGGATCGCCGAAGCCGGTCTCCAGCGCGCGTGCGACCAGCCCGACCAGGGCCGGGCCGTTGAGGTGGTCGGGACCCCAGTGACTCTGCGCGTACGTGCTGGGCGCGTAGGTATCGTGCTCGGTCTGGGTGAAATGGAACGGACGCGCACTCATTTCCGCATCGTCGCACAGTGTCTGCCGGGTCTTGCGGCCATGCCCACTTGGGACCGGCGGCCGCTACTGGGGAGCGACGATGCCGTGGTCGTAGGCATAGACGATCGCGGCGGCGCGGTCCCGCAGCCGGAGCTTGTCGAAGATGCGCCCGATATGGCTCTTCACCGTCACACCGGAGATGAACAGTTCCGCGGCGATCTCGGCGTTCGTGTGGCCTCGTCCGATCAGCGTCAGCACATCCAGTTCGCGCCCGGTGAGCTCGCTGACCTGAACCTGGTGCCGGCCCTCGGCGGACTTGCGGTAGGTGTTGAGGACCCTGGCGGTGACTGCCGGATCCAGATAGCTGTCGCCGTGGGCGACGGCCCGGACGGCCCGGATGAGCTCCTCGGCCGAGGAATCCTTGAGCACGAAACCCGCCGCACCGGCCCGCAGCACCCCGGACAGCAGATCGTCCTCGTTGAAGGTGGTCAACGCCAGGACCGGCGGTCCGCCCGCCTCGGCGAGTCGCCGGGTGGCCTCGATACCGTCGACCCGTTTCATCCGCAGATCCATCACCACCACGTCGACGGACTGCTCGGCCAGCGCGTCGAGTACCTCGTCACCGTCCGAACATTCGGCGACGACCACGAATCCGTCCTTGCGGCGCAGGATCCGGCGCAACCCGGAACGCACCAGATCCTGGTCGTCGACGAGCAGTACCGCGATATCGCTCAATCCCCCGTCGCTGCGCTCGCCCCGGTATCCCACCGCTCAGCCCCCGCAGCGGGATTCGCCCAGCGGTAGCTCCGCGTGCACCGTCCACCCCTCGCGGGTCGGGCCGATATCGATGACACCGCCCAGCAATTCGACGCGCTGCCGCATACCGCGGACACCGCGGCCATCGGGCGCGCGGCGACGGCTCGCCGAGACGGCCACCGGCATCTCGTTGCGGACCGAGAGCTCGGCATGGTCCCCGATGACCGCCAGGGTGACCGTCGAGCGTGATTCCGGGGCGTGCTTGGCGACATTGGCCAGCGATTCCTGCGCGATCCGGTACAGCGCCAGGCCGACCGCCGGGGAGATACGGGTGGTCGACCCCTCGGTGCGCAGTGTCACGGCCAGGCCGGCGCGGGCGAAATCGTCGCTGAGCCGGGCAATGTCCTCGACGCCGGGTTCGGGTGCGATTTTCATGGGCGCGACGTCGAGCAGCCCGACGGTGCGCCGGATATCGGCCATTGCCTCACGGCCGAGTTTCTCGGCGTCCTCCAGCGCGTCGACGGCGTCATCGATATCGCGATCCTCCTGGAGTGCCCGCCGTGCACCGGTGAGGTGCAGCAGCGTGACCGACAGCGAATGCGCGATGACGTCATGCACCTCGCGCGCGATCCGGCGCCGCTCGTCGGCGGCGGCGTGCTCGGAGAGCGCTTCCTGGGCGTCGCGCTGCGCGACGATCAGCTGCTGCTGAATCCGCATCAGATACCCCACCAGCCAGCCCATGCCCAGCACGCTCAGATACAGCCAGACACCGTCGAGCCGGTGGGACGCGGCCGCAACAGCCAACATGGCGGCCGCCGACCCGGTCGCGGCCAGGCTGCCTGCCAGCGGTGTCATCGCCCCCACCACACCCACCATGAGCACCAGGATCAGCGGGGCGAAATCGAACTCGATCGGGGTCGACGTCCCGAACAGGAAGATCGCCGCGGCACCGGACCAGGCACCCCAGATGAGCAACGGGTTGAACGAGGCCCCGGCAGCAAAGAAGACGACCAGCGGGCACATCGCGACCATGATGCCCACCGGCACCGCGACCAGATGGTCGGAGGCGGGGCGCTGCAGCGTCGACACCACGGCGATCAATGCCAGTGCGGTATCGGTGGTGACCACGAACACCCAGCTCCAACCGAGCTCGTTGAGCTCACCGTGCCGCGCGAAACGCGTACGCAGGAATTCGGGCACGGCGAAGCGCATCGGCCAATGGTAGGTCCGAAACACCACCGAAACCATCATGCTGCGGACGGGTTCACGCTCCTCCCACGGTAGGAGGCGCGGTATGGGCCGCCGGCATGACGCGGTGGGGGCGCCGCTGTCCCTAGCGTTTCCTTCATGGGGTGGCGTGCAGCGGTGTTGATCGTCGGGCTGTGGCTCGCCCTCGCGGGCGCGGCGAATCTTGCGATACCGCAGCTGGAGACGGTGGTGCACGAGCACGCCCGATCGTTCATGCCGGCGGGCGCGCCGAGTTCGGTGGCGGCCGTGCGGTCGGCGGAACTGTTCGGGGAGTCGACCGACAACAACCTCAACTATGTGGTGCTGGAGCGTACCGGCGGTCCGCTCGGCGGTGCAGACCGCGACTACTACGACCGGCTTGTCGCCGCACTGCGCGCTGATACCGCGCATGTCCGCACGGTCACCGACCTCTGGTCGGACCCGCTGACCGAATCGTTCGCCGTCAGCACGGACGGGCGGGCGGTCACGGTGATGCTGCGGCTTGCCGGGGTGCTGGGCACCACGCCGGCAGCCGAAGCGGTACATGCGGTCCGCGCCGCCGTCGACGCCGCGAATTCGCCGGCCGGCCTGCAGGCGTTCGTCACCGGGCCGGGCGCGACGATCGTCGACGAATTCACCGCGATCGACCGGCAGATGCTGATGATCACGGCGGCCACCGTCGGGCTCATCCTGTTGCTGTTGCTCGTGGTCTACCGCTCCCTCGCTGCGGCGTTCATCCCGTTGTTCTCGGTGGGATTGGCACTGGGCGTCGCGCGGCCGATCGCCGCGGCGCTGGGCGGTTCCGGTGTGATCGAGGTGTCGTTGTTCTCGGTGGCGTTGGTGGCGGCCATGATGCTCGGCGCGGGCACCGATTACGCAATCTTCCTGATCGGCCGGTTTCAGGAAGGCCTGCGCAACGGGCTGGATTCGACCCGCGCGCTCATCGCAGCTCAGCGCGCGGTGGCTCCGGTGATAGCCGGATCGGCACTGACCGTCGCCACCGCACTGGCGTGTCTGGGCTTCGCCGAGGTCGGCATGTTCCGCAGCGCCGGAATACCCTCTGCGATCGGGATTCTGGTGGTGATGGTGGCATCCCTGTCACTGACACCGGCACTGATAAGCCTCGCCGGCGGCGTCGGCATGCTGGCGCCCAAGCCCACCCGCACCGGCCGGCGCTGGCGCCGGGTCGGTGCCGCCCTGACCCGCTGGCCGGCACCGATTCTGGTCACCGCACTGGCCGCGCTGGCGCTGCTGGCATTGCCGGCGGCCGGGATCCGCAACGGCTGGAACGAACCCGTCGCGACACCCGCCGATACCGGGTCGAACCTCGGATATGCCGCAGCCGAAAGGCATTTCGAGGACAACCATCTGTTGCCGGCCGTGGTCGCCGTGCAGACCGATCACGATGTGCGTACGCCGGCCGGCCTCATCGCCGTCGAGCGCGTCACCCGCGCGGTGATGGGGATACCGGGTGTGCGGGTGGTGCAGTCCCCCAGCAGGCCGGCGGGCATCGTGCCGGAGGAGACCACGCTGGCAGGCCAGATCGGCCGTATCGGTGACGAACTCGCGGGCAGTGTCGGTGACCTGAATGAGCAGTTGAACGGACTTGACGAGCTGCAGGCGGTCCTCGACGACATGGCCGGCGCGCTGTCCGGCTTGCGGCACGGGCTGCAGGGCAGCGCGGCTGGTCTTGGCGAGGTGTCCTCGGCTGCGGCCGATATGCAGCGCGGAACCTCGGATCTGCAGTCCACCGCCGAGACGGCAGCGGGCCGGCTGGACCCGTTGCGCGGGTTCGTCGCATCGACACCGCACTGCCCGGCCAACCCGATTTGCGCCGTCGTGCAGCAGATCGTGACACCGGTCGACGAGGTGGTCGCCGGGACCGCGGCGCTGACAGCAGGAGTGCACAAGCTCACGAGCGGCTCCGTCACCGCCACTGACGCTCTCGGCGGGGTGCCCGCCGATATCGACACCATGACGGCGGCCCTGACGCGGGCCCGTGCGGCCATGGCCGACACCACATCCCAGCTGGGTGCGGTGGGCCCGCGGCTCAACGACTTCACCGGTTATCTGCGCGAGGCGGCGGCGTCTTTCGAGGGCAGCGCGGCCGGCGGGTTCTACGCGCCCCAACGCGCCCTGGCCGATCCGCGGATGGCGGCGGCCCTGGACAGGCTGATCGCGCCGGACGGGCGGGCCTTCTATCTGCTGGTGTACGGGACGGGCACGGAATGGGGCGCTGCCGGGGCGGCCCGCACCGCGGCGATCGAATCGGCGGTGACCGAGGCGACCAAGGAGGGAACGTTGCGACCGGTGGACGTTCATCTGGCCGGCGTCGGGCCCGCCACCCTGGATTTGCAGCAGATGGTCGCCGGGGACACCCGGTTGCTCGTGATCGCTACTCTGGCACTGATCTTCGCGATCGTCGCGCTGCTGCTGCGCAGCCCGGTGGCCGGCCTGGTGGTGGTCGGCACCGTGGCGTTGTCCTACGCGGCGGCCCTCGGCGCGAGCGTGCTCATCTGGCAGCACCTGCTGGGACTCGAATTGCACTGGGCGGTAGGACCTATCGCATTCATCGCGCTGATCGCCGTCGGCGCGGACTACAACCTGTTGCTGGCCATGCGCATTCGGGAAGAGACGCACACCGCCAAGTTGCGCACCGGCATCATCCGCGCGTTCGGAGCCACCGGCGGCGTGGTGACCACCGCGGGGGTGATCTTCGGCATCACGATGCTGGCATTGCTGGGCAGCAGCGTGCTCAGCATCGCCCAGATCGGACTCACCATCGGTGTGGGACTGCTCATCGACACCATGATCGTCCGCACCTTCGTGTTGCCCACGGTGATGGTGCTGCTGGGCCGCTGGTTCTGGTGGCCGCGCAGGCCCTGGCTAGGTCGCGGTGACGAGCAGGTGGTCGGCGGGTTCGTCCCAGTGGTCCAGGTTGACCGCGTGGGTGAGCGGGCGGCGTCGTAGCCTTCCGTGCCTGCCCTTGGGCCAGCCGATGACGATATGCCCGCCGAGCATCCAGTCGTCGGGGACGCCGACGGCGTCGCGCAGCAGGGTCTCGCCGCCGTAGGACGCCCAACTCGTCAGGCAGGCACCGAGACCCTGTGCGCGGGCAGCCAACAGGAAGTTCTGCATCGCCGGGAAGATGGACCCGCCCAGCAGCAGGTCCGACGCGGTGGGAAAGCGCTTCTGGACGAACAGCACCGAGGTGAACTCCTCGGCCCGGTCGTGCAGTTCGTAGGTGGCCCGATTGTTACGCGCCACCAGGTCGGTTTCCTGATCGGTCGGCCTGCTCATGCCGTAGACCGGTTCGATGACCGACAGCGCATGCCGGGCGGCTTCGGCCACCACGGCCCGTTGCTCGGGTGAACGCAGCACGACGAACCGCCAGGCCTGCGCGTTCGCGCCGGACGGTGCCCAGGTCGCGGCCTCCAGGCAGCGTGCCAGCGTCGCGTCGTCCACGGGTTCGTCCGTGAAACGCCGGATGGTCCGCGCCGTCGACAGCACCTCCCAGATGTCACTGCTCGCAGTTGCCATGTCGGCACCCTAGCGTGCGCTCACCCCATCGTGGCGGCGCCTGCCGCGGTCAGCAGTTCCACGGCCTGCCTGCGGGTCAGGGTTCCCAGTAGCTGAGCGGCCGCCTTCATCACGTCGCCGACCAGCACGGTCGGACCGTTGTTCAGGTTGTCGAATGCCTCGGCCACCACGTCTTCGGCGGTGGCCGCATCGGCGGGGTGGGATCGCGTCGACGGCAGTACTCCCCGCTTGTGCTCGAGGGTGCGCAGCGCCGGGGTGTCGGTCTTGCCGAGAATCAGCCCGATGACATCGACGCCCGTGTCCCGCAGTTCGGCCCAGAGCGCCTCGGCGAACACCATGTCGAAGGCCTTGGAGGCGCCGTACGCGACCATGTTGGGAGCACCGGCGAATCCGGCTCCCGATCCGAACAGCACGATGCCGCCGCGGCCGCGGGCCACCATGGGTGCGGCGAAATGGTGGCACAGCCGCATCGGCGCGACGCAGTTGCGTTGCACCATCGCGTCAGCGGCCGCCAGCGGACTGGTCAGGAACGGTTCGTAGTCGGGATCGGCGCCTGCGCAGTACCCGAGGAATCCGATCTCCAGGTCACCGGTGGCGGCCGCGATCTGCGATGCCGCGGTGTCGGCGGCGAGATCGATGGCCAGCGTGCGGGCCTGAACTCCGTGGCGGCTTTCGATTCCTTCGGCGACCTCGTCGAGCAGGGCTTGACGGCGGGCCAGCAGGACCACGTTGACGCCGCGCTCGGCCAGGCCGTCGGCGAGGGCGGCACCCACCCCGTCGGACGCTCCCGCCACCAGTGCCCACGGGCCGTACGTGTCGGCGAACATCGAATCAACCACCGACCGTGGTGATCCGGACCGCGGTGAACACCCGCCGGGCGATCCGCCAGCCGTGGTCCGTGCGCAGGAGATCGTCATCGTAGATGCCGACTGCACTGACCCCGGAGGCGTTGTCGGGGGCCAGGATCAGCCCGTCGACATAGGTGCGGGCCGCCGCGCGGTCACCGTCGAGGGTGATGACGATATTGCTGAGCCGGTGCATGGTGTGGCCGGCCATCGCGTGCGACTGATCCATGAACTCGGTGACGGCCGCGACTCCGGTGAAGCTACCGATCTCGCCGTAGTCGAGCACACAGTCCTCGGTGAAGGCCGCACGAAAGGTGTCCCAGTCCCGGCGATCGATCCCGGTGGCATAGCGCAGCAGCACTTCGGTGATATCGGCGCGGTCGCGGTATGCGGGTGAGTCCGTCATCGGGGATCTCCGTTCGGGTGGACGTGCACCCTGACGTTACGGGCTGACCGGATCGAAGAGCACCGGTAGCGCGGTCGGCGAACGGAACACCTGGCCGCGGATGTGTGGATCTCCCCCGTCGGGATCCAGACGCAGATTCGGTAGCCGATCCAGCAACAGGTTGATGGCCGTCCGCATTTCCAGGCGGGCCAGGTGCATGCCCAGGCACACGTGCACGCCGTAGCCCCAGCCCACGTTTGCCTTCTGCTTCCGGAAGATGTCGAAGGTGTCCGGGTTCGGGTACCGGTCGTCCTGGCGGTTCGCCGCGCCCAGCATCGGCATCACCGTCGCACCCGCCGGGATCTGCACGCCACCGAGTTCGGTGTCGCGGGTCGCCACCCGGGTGATGGTGAGCAGCGGTGACTCCCAGCGCACGCCCTCCTCGATGGCCTGCGGCAGCAGGGTGCGGTCGGCGCGGATCGCCTCCAGCTGAGCGGGATCGGAGAGCAGCGCGAACAGCAGACTGCCCAGCGACCGATAGGTCGTCTCGACGCCGGCCGGGAGCAGCAGGCGCAGGAACGAGAAGATCTCCTCGTCTTCGAGCTTGTTCCCGTCGATTTCGGCAGCAGCCAATGCACTGATCAGATCGTCCTTGGGTTCCGCGCGACGGGCCGCCAGGATCGGGGCGAAATAGTCGCACAGCGCCGCCGACGCCGCGAGTCCACGCTCCGGGTTCATCAGCCAGCTCAGCAGCGAGATGGACCACCGCTGGAACTGTGGGAAGTCCTCCTCCGGCAGCCCCAGCAGCCCGGCGATGATCTGGCTGGGATAGTCGAAGGTGAACTCCTTCACCAGATCTGCCTTGCCGTTCGCCTCGAACTTGTCGATCAGCGCGTTACCGACCCGACCGACGAGTTCGTCTTCCCAGCGCGCCAGCGACTTCTGGGTGAAGGCCTTCTGCACCAGTGCCCGCAACCGTCCGTGCACCGGTTCGTCCATGCCGAGCATCACCCGCTCCCCCAGTACCGGGCCGAAGGCTGCGATGACACCGGCCGAGGAGAACGTCTCGTTGTCGCGCAGCATCTGCTGGACCTCCTCGTGCCGGTACACGATGAACATCGGCAGCGACTCCTCGTGCGGCAGCATCCCGGAGGTCTCCAGCCGCTGTACCGGCTCCTCCCGGCGCAGTCGGGCCATTTCGGTGTAGGGGTCGCGCACGTCACCGGAGATGGCGTCGTCGAAGGAACCGAAGTCCTCCAGGTCGTCGAAAAGTTGTTCCACGGTGTCGAACTCCTTCTATGCGGCGGGCGGGAGCGAAGCGACTTGGGGAGTCACTGGGCCGGGTAGGCGATGGATTTGATCTCGGTGTACTGATCGAAGCCGGCTGTGCCGTTCTGCCGGCCGACCCCGCTGTTCTTGTAGCCGCCGAACGGGGTGTCCGCTCCGTACCCCGCGGTGCCGTTGATCCCGATGAACCCAGCGCGCAGCCGCTTGGCCACCGCCAGTGCGTGATCCAGCGATCCGGACATGATGTTGCCTGCCAACCCATACGGGCTGTCGTTGGCGATGCGTACCGCATCGTCCTCGTCCTCGTAGGCGATCACCGAGAGCGCAGGTCCGAAGATCTCTTCCTGCGCGATCGTCATCGAGTTGTCGACATCGGCGAAAAGCGTTGGCTTGACGAAGAATCCCTTGTCCAAGCCGTCGGGCTGCTCGGAGCCACCTACCACCAGGCGTGCCCCGTCGGCCACACCCTGCTCGATATAGCCGCGGATGCGGGCACGTTGCCGATCGGAGATCACCGGACCACACAGCGTTGCGGCATCCTGCGGATCACCGGGTTGCACCCCTGCATAGATGCCCTTGAGAATCTCGATGCCCTCGTCGTAGCGCGAGCGCGGCAGCAGCAGCCGGGTCGGGTTCGCACAACCCTGGCCGGCGTGCACGCAGGGTGCGATGCCCATCAGGCAACCCAGTGCGAAATCGGCATCCTCCAGCACGATGGTGGCCGACTTGCCCCCGAGTTCGAGGAACAGCCGCTTCATGGTGGCCGCACCCTTTTCCATGATGCGCATACCGACCGTGGTGGACCCGGTGAAGGAGATCAGGTCCACCTTGGGTGAGAGCGTCAACTCCTCGCCGACAAGATGATCCGAGGCCGTCACGATGTTGACGACACCGGCCGGGATGTCGGTGTGCTCGGCGATCAACCGACCGATGCGGGTCGCGTTGAACGGCGTGTTCGGGGCGGGCTTGAGGATCACGGTGTTCCCGGTGGCCAGTGCCTGCCCGAGCTTTTGAATGGTGACCTCGAACGGGAAATTCCACGGCACGATCGCGCCCACCACCCCCACCGGTTCGCGCCAGACCTTGCGGGTGGTGTTCACCCCGGTGACCGACACCAATGCGTCACCCAGCGAGGTTTCCCAAGGGTATTCGTCGATGAGCTTGGCCGGGTAGGTGAGCGCATCGCTGAGTGGCGCGTCCAGTTGCGGACCGAAGGTGAGCGAGCGCGGGCAACCGACCTCGGAGATCAGTTCCTCGCGCAATTCCTCGCGCTCGGCTTCCAACGCCTCCTGCAGCTGGAGCAGACACCGTTGCCGCAGAACGCGGTCGGTCGACCAGTCAGTGTCGTCAAACGCCCGCCGGGCGGCGTCGATGGCGCGGCGCATGTCCGCCGTCGACGCGTCGGTGACCTCACCGATCACCTCTTCGGTGGCCGGGTTCACATTGACGAATGCGCCCGCTCCGCCCTCGACGAGCTTGCCGTCGATCAGCATCCTGGTTTCGTGCCGGACGGTGGTGTCAACCATGTGCGCGCACATCTTCCTCGGCAGGTGTTTCGATGGGCGGGGGCGGCGGCGCCGGCGCGAACCGCATGGCGATGCCGACGACGCGCTGGAGCACCGGAGGGGGTAGCACCCTGGCGGCAAGCATCTGGGCCTGCTGGGCTGTGGTGATCTTGCCGGGACGCATGGCGCCCTGGCCTGGCAGACCCATGGCCAGCCGTGCCATGTGATGCACGCCGGCACTGGGCAGAATCCGATTGGCTATCAGCAGCATCCGGGCGTCCGGACCGATGGGGCGCCGCACAAAGGCAGCAGTGTCCTCCAGGGCGCCTGCCAGGCCCGCAGCGAAGATCTCCGGCGGGCGGGCAAGTTTCATGGCGAGCCGGCCGCGCCGGTCGATGGTCGCGTGGTGCCGCGCGTAGGGGCCGTCGAAATCCCGGCAGTCGGTGGTGCCGGCATCGGTGATGATGTCGGTGTCATAGGTGCCGGTCACCAGGATGGTCACGCCGATACCGAACGGTGCGACCTCCCCGGCCATCGATTCGCCCCAGCGCTCCAGCGCCCCCTTGGCCGCCGAATAGGCCGCGATGGAGGGCATTCCGCGCACGCCACCCTGGCTCGAGATCAGGATGATCCGGCCCCGTCCGGCCGCCCGCATCGACGGCAGCAAGGTCTTGGTCAGCAGCACCGGGCCCAGCACGTGGGTACTGAACATCCTCTCCCACAGCTCCATCGGGGTTTCTTCGACCATGCCTGCGGCGGATATGCCTGCGTTGTTGACGATCGCGTACGGCGCGCCGACGGCGGCCTCGATCAGCGCGGCCGCCGCGGTCACGGAGGCTTCGTCGACGAGGTCGAGTGGCACGCCGATCAGCCTCGGATCCCCCTCGGCGGCACCGGTGGCTTCGCGCAGTCGCGGCATCCCGGTGTCCGGGGACCGCATGGCGGCGACAACCTGCCATCCCGCCCGGTACAGGTGCACGGCCGATGCCAGCCCGAGCCCCCTGGACGCGCCGGTGATCACGACACTTCGCGGCTCACTCATCGGGCCGACTCCGGTGCGCACCGGTCACTGCGGGAACCCGGCACGACCGCTGGTCTGCCGTCGGGCTGGCCGGTCATCCAGGTGGACATGATGCCCACCGCGAAAGGTCCCTGAGCGCCGTTCTCCTCGTAATAACCCTGCGGGTCATATACTTTCGCTTCCGGATACGGCCACGGGCAGGCCACCGAGGTGGCCGCGCCGGACATCCTGATCAAGGTGAAACCCAGCCCGTAGGCGAAGTAGGCGACGTTGATGATCACGAACATCACCACCAACATGCCCAGCCTGGGCCGGCTGAGGAACAGCCGCGAGCGTTGCGCGAGCTTCTCGGCGACCGTCCGACCGGTGTCGTCGCGGTAGACGAGCAGGCCGGCCGGCACCATCACGAACGTCACCATCACCGATTCCCACAGCAGCGGGAACTGGAAGGTGCTGCCGGTGAAGATGGAGCCGAACGGGATGACCTGCGAGTAGATGTAGAGACCGGTGCGCACCAGGGTGAGTTCGAGCACCATGTCGAACAGGAACCCGATGACGAAGATCAGCACGCCGAGGCTGACCAGTGGGTGCCGCCAGACGAAAGACGTGACCGGCTTGCGCGACTGGACCTTTCGCAGAATCCAGACGGCCGGGAAGTACGGCCCGAACTGGAACATGACATAGCCGATGACGACGAACGGCTCGATCGTGGGCGACAACGAAACCCACGGCCAGTCCACCGGCCAGTGCCACAGTTCGGGGTTGTAGACCGCGTACGGGGCCCAGTTCATGTACGGGTCCTGCCACACGATCAGGGTCGTGATGGCGGCCATCATGACGATGGGGCTGCCGGGATTACGCCGCCAGGCGATGATGCAGGCGATCAACAGTGCCGGCACCGAGAAGATGGTGAAGATCTGCCAGAGGTCGATCCAGTGCTCGAAGCCGAACAGGAAGTCGACGGGACGTGGTCTTCCCTCGACGTCCGGATTGGCGATCCGCGGCGACGTCGGGCCGCTCTGCGCGTGATACGCGATCACCGCGATACCCAGCAGCCCGGCGACGATCCACACCGTGCCCCAGGGAGAGCGGCGGGTGGCGGGCGGCGGTGTCTCGGTGCTCGGTGCGATGTGATCGGTACTCATCTCAGGCCTCCCCGAAGCGGTCGACGAGATGGGAGTTCACACCGTCGGCGTCCAAGGTGCGGGCGACGAGGTACCCGGCGCCCATCCAGGCCCGCCGGGTCCAGTTGCCGAATGAGACGCGGGTTCCCGGTGCACCGGCGGCGGCGGGCAGCATCTTCACCCGCTCCAGTGCGTCTTTGACGCCTCGCGGACTCAAGGGGTGGGCGTCGGTGACGGCGTGCAGCAGTGCGTTGGCGACATCGTGGTTCACCACCGGGACGCAATACTCGGGGCGGCGGCCGAACGCTTTTTCGTAGCGGTCCAGGAATCGCTGGCCCACCTGGTTGGATTCGTCGTACTGGTCGACACCGGTCCAGCCCATGAAGGCCTCCCACATCACCGGATTGACCCAGGCGTTCTGAAACGCCGTGCTGGTGAAACGTGGCGGGTCCCAGCCCAACTCCGCGAGCACCGCATTGAGGAAGACGATGCCGAAGCCGAATCCGCAGTGCACCAGGGCGCTCGGCTTGGCCTGATGGACGATGGCGACGGCCTCGTTCACGTTCTGGGCGGTCTGCGCGATCGTCGCCTCGGCCACGATCCTGATGTTCCTGCGCCGGCAGGCGCTGCGAAAATGTCGCAGGTAGGTCTCTCCGACAAGGGAGGACTCGATGAGCACCCCCACCTCGGTGTGGCCGGCCTTGGCCAGCAGATCGGCCCAGAAGATGGGCTCGTCGGTGAGTGAGCCCTGCGGGAAGGCGAACGTCCACTCGCCCAGCCAGTCGTCGCTGCCGGTGACACTCAGCGCGGGTACCCGGAACCGTTCTTCGATGGCCTCCCGGGTGGGCACCGCGTTGTCGGTGATGTGCGGGCCGAACACCGCGAGGCACCCCTCGTCGACGAGTTCACCGTAGGCGTCGATGACCTTTTTCACCGCACCCTTCGGCAGACCCTCGACCTCGCGGTAGACCAGCTCGATCTTGCGATCGATGCGGCCGTCGGCCAGTGCCTCGTCGAACAGCAGCTGAAACGGCTGGAAGAAGTCGTCCCTCATCTCCTGCGGATAGGCTTCCGGCAGGGTGAAATCCATCAGATAGCCGACCTTGATCGGTTCGGCCGAACTCTCGTAGCCCATGCTCATTCTCCGTCCGCGGGAAGGTATACGTCGATCAGTTCGATCAGGCCTCGTGTCACCGTCGAGTCATCGGTGAGCGGACCGGCGATCGCCGCGCGAGCAGCGACCTGGGGTGTCAGCCCCTCGGCGATGAGCCGACCCGCCGCGATGAGCACCCGGGTGGACGCGACCTCGCGCAGGCCGCCGGTCTCCAGGCGCCGGATCGCCTGCCCGAGGCGCACCAGATCGGCAGCGCGGCGGTGGTCGACCCCGGATTCCTGGGACAGGATCTTCTCCTCGACATCGGGTGCCGGAAAACCGAACTCGATGGCGACCATGCGTTGCCGGGTCGAGTCCTTGAGATCCTTGAGCACACTCTGGTAGCCGGGGTTGTAGGACACCACCAGGCAGAAGCCCGCGGCGGCGTCGAGCGTGATGCCCAGCCGGTCGATCGGGAGTTCGCGACGGTGGTCGGCCAGCGGGTGCAGCACCACAGTGGTGTCCTGGCGCGCCTCCACGACCTCGTCCAGATAGCAGATCGCGCCCTCCCGGACGGCGCGGGTCAGCGGTCCGTCGACCCACTCGGTCTCTCCCCCGCGCAGCAGAAAGCGGCCCACCAGGTCGGCGGTGGTCAGATCGTCGTGACAGGACACGGTGATCAGCGGCCGCCCCAGGTCGTGGGCCATCGCTTCGACGAATCGTGTCTTCCCGCACCCGGTCGGGCCCTTGAGGACCACGGAGAGCCCTTGTCGGTAGGCGGCTTTGAAGACCAGCTCCTCGTCGGCGACCGATATGTAGTACGGGCGGGGTTGCGTGGTGGTTCTCGGCTGAGCCGGATGCATATCGTCCTCTCGTGCAACCAAGTTCGATCACTGTAGCGCGGAACAGATGTTTGGTTCATGCATGTGGTCAGAGTCGTCAGGCGACGCGCCTGCGAAGGTCGGCCGACCGCAGCGCGGACCGGAACAGCGGGCCGATGATGTCGCCGAGTTGCTCGGGGCGTGGAATAGCCGCATGCGCGGCGCTGCCGAACACCCGTCGTAGTTCGTGCGCCCCGGTACCCGCCCCGACCGTCAGGCAGACGGCACCGGTGCCCTGTTGGCGCACTTCGGCCAGGGCGCGCCGGGCATCGGCCGCACCGTAGGCGCGTTCGTAGCCGTGGTCATAGGCCAGCCCGTCGGACAGTACGACGAGCAACCGCCGGGAGGTCCCGGCCTTCTCCGCCATCAGCGCGGTGCCGTGCCGGATGGCCGCGCCCAGGCGGGAGTACGCACCGGGTGTCAGGGCCGCCAACCGCTGCGTGACGGCGCTGTCGAAGTTGTCCTCGAAACGTTTGACGGGCAGCACGTGCACCGACGAGCGGCCCTGGGACCGAAACCCGTACAGCGCCACCCGGTCGCCGAGTTGGTGCAGTGCCACCGTCAACGCATGAGCGGCGAGAACCTGCTGCTCGTGCACGGTGCGCCCGGCCGTCCCGGGCTCGTTGACCGACCCGGACACATCGAGCAGCACCAGCACCGCGAGATCTCTTCTGCGTCGCTGGCTCTCGATGTAGACGGCGGCGTCACCGGCAGTTCCGGCCAGCGTGTCGATCCTGGTACGCACGGCGGCATCGATATCGATATCGTCGCCCTGGGCCTGGCGCCGGCAGCGGTCGAGCCCGACACCCAGCCGGGTCAGCGGTCGGCGTAACGCATGGACATCAGGACGCGGTGCCGGCGTGACGTCACGCGCCGGCACCTCGACTTCGTCGACCGTGCACCAGTTCTCGCGATAGCGGCTCTGATTGGCGTCCCATTCGGGGTACGTTGCACCCACCGTGCCCCCGGGATAGTCGTCATATGACGGTCCGACGGTGGTGGACAGCACGGCGGCCGCTCCCCTGGCACCCGAGCGGGACCGGCGGGTGGCCGAATCCGCCCCGGGCGGGCCACCGCCGCTGCCCCGACGCCGCACGCTTTTCATCATGCGCTGCAGGAGTTTCCCGATCGAGCCACCGCCACCGACCGGGCTGGTGAGGTTGTCCAGCACGTCCAGGTCGGCATCGTCGACCGCGTCCTCGACGAGCTCGTGCAACTCGTTGTCGTGCCTCCTGCGGGCAATGTGACGGCCGGGCCGGTCCGGGTCGTTCGAGCCGGTGGCCATCCTGCGTGGCCGAAGGATTCCGAAGGCCGCGGGCGCCTCGGGCAGGTGCACCCGGCTCAGGGCCAGGTCCAGCGATGCCTGCGCCGAATCCGTGCCGGCCGCGAGCGCGGGATCCAGCAGGGCGCGGATGTCCCGCGACAGCAGCTCCTCGTTGCAGGCCAGGGCGCGGTGCCCTTCGATCGCGAGGTAGCGCTGCGCCAGGGCGCTGCGTCGACCGAGCGTGCGCAGGATGGCGGGGTCCAGACTGTCGGCGGCCAGCAGCGATGCCTGAACGGCCAGGCAGCGGCGCTGAAACGCGGTATCGGCCGCGGCGTCCAGGTACACCGCGACGCCGTCGGTCCAGGCGGGTTCCCCGGCCGGGACGGACCGCACCGCCACGGTCCGTCCGGCCAGCGCGCAGGCGAGCAGAGCGTGGACCTGCACGTCGGGCGCATCGTCGTCGGTTGTCACCGTGCTGTGCACCTCGATTTCATGCCTGGACCCACAACGTTGACCAAATATCTGTTCCACCGTAGAGTTCGGCCCACAGCGAGTCAACGGTCGACATGACGAATGTTCGATATGAAGTAGGCCCCTTGGAATCCTTCGGTTTCACCTACCCGCCACACACCGAGCAGTTCCGCAAGGAACTTCGGGCGTGGCTGGCCGAGCACCTGACACCCGAGATCCTCTCCGCGGCCCAGCGTTACGGTCGCGACGAGGACGCCTTCCGCACCATGCGACGGTGGAACGCCCAGATGGCGGATGCGCGCTGGGCGGCCGTCTCATGGCCTGCCGACTACGGTGGCCGTGGCGCGGGCATCGTCGAACAGTTGGTGTACGCCGAGGAAACCACCTGGGCGCGAGTGCCGCACCCGCTCAACGT